>JAHIPR010000076.1 GCA_018903015.1 bacterium | reverse complement strand
CCCCTCCCTTGAATTATTTTAAATAATTCACAGCATTCCGCTTAAAATTTTGTAAGCTTAAACAATAAAAATAGAGTAGAGGAATACGGAAGCTCTCCTACTCTATAACTTTCCTAATAACCAGCTCTTTTTAAAGCTTTAACTAATATAAATACCAATAATATCGCTACTACCACTTCCGGAGTACCATGAACTACTGCAATGCTGGCACTTACTTTTATCGGAAGATATCCTCTTAAGGTAGCTAATCCCAAAACTCCGATGGTGTTAGTAAGAGTTCCTAAAGCCGCCGCAATAGCACTGTTCTTCCAGAAATATTTGTAAGAATAATAAGCCGCTACTCCGATAAATATTCTGGGTAAAATAGCGATTAGAGGATCAGCAAACATGGGGTTGGTGGCATTTAAAAAACTGTAAACTCCGAAGATTAATCCTACTAATGCACCTACTATTGGGCCTTCGAGTATCCCACCTAAAATGGCTGGAATGTGCATAATGGTAGCATGACCGGCCGGGGTAGGAACAGGGATAAACCCCAACCTGGTTACTCCTAAGATGATAGCAATTGCCCCTAGCATGCCGGAGATAGCCAATTGCCGGGTAGTAAGTTTAAATCCTGATAAAGCAGAATCTCTATTCATTTTTTCACCTCCGTTCTAGTTCCGTCATAAGATACTAGACGAAATACTATTAATTTTATTTACTCCTGGTCTTGTTCTCATGCAAGATACAAGCTCTCGGGTAAAGGCGTATCCTTTACACCCATAGTGTAAGATACTTTAATAATTATGTCAAGTCAAAAAGTTAACCAAAGGTGCCTGGCACCTTTGGTTAACTTTTTGACTTATAAATTTATTTGGTATTCTTTGATTTTATTCTGCAGGCTTCTTCGGCTTATTCCTAAAATCTCTGCTGTTTTAGTGCGATTTGCATTATTCTGAATCAAATATTTAATAATTAATTCTTTTTCCACATCTTTTAAAGTCCCTTTCTTTTCAATGTATGTTTCTTTGTTTATAAAATTGAAATATTTTTCATCGATTATTTCGTCTTTTGCCATAATCATACTTCGCTCAATAATATTTTCTAACTCTCTTATATTACCGAGGTAATTATAATCTAGCAGTAATTCCATAGCTTTTACAGAAACTTTTTTAACTTTTTTATTTAATATTTTATTATATTTAGCGATAAGATGCTCCACAATTAAAGGTATGTCCTCTTTCCTTTCCCTTAAAGGAGGAACATCCACACTAAAGACATTTAGTCGATAAAATAAATCCTCTCTAAACCTTCTTTCTTCTACTTCTTTTTTTAAATCTTTATTGGTAGCAGATAATATTCTTACATCAACTTTAATGCTCCTTGAACTTCCTACCCTTTCAAACTCTTTTTCCTGTAAAACTCTAAGTAATTTTGTTTGTATAGAGGGGTCTATCTCTCCTATTTCATCTAAAAAAATAGTTCCTCCATTTGCCATTTCGAAACGACCTATCCTCCTGGCAATAGCTCCGGTAAAAGAACCTTTTTCATGTCCAAAGAGTTCGCTCTCTAAAAGGTTTAAAGAGAAAGCTGCGCAATTTACCACTACAAATGGGCCATTTTTACGCAGACTGTTTTTGTGTATTGCTCGGGCTATCAATTCTTTCCCGGTACCACTTTCGCCGGTAATGAGCACAGTAGCAGTAGTGGGAGATACGTTTTTCACCATTTCTAAAACTTTATTTATAGAATTACTCTTTCCTATAATTTCATCAAAGTTGAATCTCTTCTCTTCTTCCTCTCGATAGTAGATGTTTTCCACTTCTAATTCATATTGCTTAATTGCTCTATTAATGATAATTTTTAGTTCTTCAATATCGAAAGGTTTTATTAAATAATCCAAAGCCCCTAATTTCATTGCTTCCACAGCTTCGGGAATACTCCCATAAGCAGACATCATAATAACCGGTAGATTTGAATCATTTTCTCTTATATTCTTTAAGATTTCTATACCATTTAAACCGGGCATTTTAAGATCTAACAATACTAAACTGTAATTTTCTTCCTGTAATCTCTTTAGGGCTTCTAAGCCATTATCAGCTTCTTTGACTATAAATCCCTCCGGAGATAATACCCTGGTTAACATTTTTCTTATATTTTGCTCATCATCGATTACTAATATTTTCCGCAAAATTACTTCCCTCCTTTTTGAGGTAGAAAAATAACAAACTTTGTTCCTTCCCCTTCTTTGGATTCAACTTTAATCTCTCCCTGATGAGCCTCTACCAGCTTATACACTATAGAAAGACCCAATCCGGAACCCTCATCTTTGGTGCTAAAGAAGGGGTCAAATATTTGAGTAAAATCTTTTTCAGGAATACCAATCCCGCTATCTTCAATAATTAATTTTATAGCTGGTTCTCCCTTTAAAAGAGTTTTTTCAGTTTTAATTTTGATTTCCCCTTTCTTGGGGATTGCCTGAATAGCATTAATAATTACATTCATTAAAATCTGCCTTACCTGGTCTTCATCAGCTTGAATTTTAGAAATATCCGGGGAAAGTTCCGGACTAAATTTAATCTGCTTATCTTTTATCTCTAATTTAAACAATTCAGTAATCTTTCCTATTAAATCATTTAAAGAAAAACGGGTTAAGTTTGGTTTTTGCAATTTGGCGAAATCTAAAACCTGAACCACTAATTTATTTAATCTATCTACTTCCTGAATAATGGCATTTAAGTCTTCTTTTCTTTCATCGGTCTTAGAGAAGGAATTATAAACAAACTGTGCTAACCCTCTGATTGAACTTAAAGGATTCCTGATTTCATGGGCAATCCCGGCAGATAATTTACCCAGAGCAGCTAATCTTTTATGACGTGCCACCTCTTCATTTAGGTCCTTGATCTCGGTTACATCTCTTATCACCGCTACCATACCGGTTATTTCTCCGGATTCATCTGCTAAAAATGAGGTGTTCAGGTCTAATATTTTTTTCTTTAATCCCTTTTCTTCTAAAATTATTTCCTGAGAAATATTCTTCTTCTCTAAAAGACACTTTTTAAAGATAGATTCCCCTAAAATATTTAAATTCAAAACTTCCTGACAATCTTTGTTTAATACTTCTTCCTTCTTTTTATCAAAAATTTCTTCACTCTTACGGTTAAAAGTTTTAATGTTGCCTTTATTATCTACCGAAATTACCGCATTATCCATAGTCTCCAATAATTTTGAAGTATATACTTTCATTTCATTCAAGGTCTTTTTTACGATATAGTTTTCTTGTAATTTAAAAATTACATAAATCCCAAATAGCACAAGGGCCATTATAATGCCGTAATTTAAAATTATTCTTTTTCTAGTCTGGCTCAAGCGATTATAATATCCTTCTAAGTTTACCCCAATCACTAAATAACTATTTCTAATAGGTAATATTTTCCAAATATCTAACTGTTTATCAATATCAAGATTGAATGGTTTTATTACTTGAAGTATTCTATTACCTTTCTTGTCTTCAGTATTTATAAAATTGATTTTGCCAGTTTTAGGGATTTTTATGACATTTTGCCCTTTTTCTTCTTCAGTGCTGATTAAAATTACCCCTTTATCGTTACAAATATCGATATAGCTTACCCCGTCTTTTTTTAAAAGCACTAAAATATCTTTTAAAGCATTTTCATTTAAGATAAACCGGGGGCCAAGAGTTTGGATAGAAAAGGCAATATTTAAACCTTCCGAGCGGGCTAATTCCCATAAATAATATCTTTCTCTTTGTACTTCTTTATAGGTCATAAAACCCAGCAATAGGGTAAGAAGCAAGATAATAATTAAAGCTAATATAATATTTCTTTCTCGAAAAGGGGTAGATAATTTATGATTCTTATTTTTTTTCAATTTTATAGACCGTCTTATTCTTTAAATATTTCTAATATTTTACCATATTTTAAAATTAATTTTAAAAAAGCTTGCAGTTGTAAATGGAGAAATACTGGGTGCTATATCTAATAAGAAGACACGGCAACGCCGTGCCTCTACATTATTAAACTAAAAATTTAAAGCGAAATACGAATTTACTCAGTCAATCTTTTCTACCTTAATTGGGACATAATAAGTATGTCCGCTACGAAAAACCAATAATAGCAGTGTATCTCCCGGTTCTAATTTATTAATTAGCTCTTCCCATTCATCAACTGATAACATTTCTATCCGATTGGCCTCTAAAATTACATCTCCTCTCTGTAAACCCATATCATCTGCTGAACTCCCCGGAATTACCTCAGTAATCACTAGCCCTTTTACCCATGACAACTCTAATTCTTTAGCAACTTCTGAAGTAACCGCCTCAACTTTTAATCCAGTTTGTACTGAAAATACCTTTTCTTTAGGAGATTCACTACCTTCTTCTTCCACAGTAGGCATTTCACCAATATTTACGATAAAATTAATTGTTTTGCCATCCCGTACCACTTCTATGTCCGCCTTTTTACCGATATCAACATCTCTTATTTTATCTTGAAGTTCTTCAGGAGAATTTACCTCTTCATTATTCACTTTCTTAATTATATCACCTGTTTTTATCCCGGCTTCTTCTGCTGGACTATTTTTAACCACATCTCCCACTAAAACACCTTTAGCTTCCGTTTGGTTAAATTGTTTGGCAATTTCTGGAGTAACTTCTTGAATATATACACCTAACCATGATCTTAGTACTTTGCCAAAATTAATTAAATCATCTATATTTTTCTTGGCTATATTTATAGGAATAGCAAATCCAATACCCTGAGCATAAGGAATAATTGCTGTGTTTATTCCCACAACTTCTCCTTTGGTATTGAGTAACGGACCACCACTATTCCCAGGATTTATAGCCGCATCAGTTTGAATAAAATCTTTATATACATGGCCTTCTGTGCCTGTAGGAATAGAACGGCCCTTAGCACTAACTACACCCATGGTTAAAGTTTGTTGAAGTCCATAAGGGTTACCAATGGCGACTACAATTTCTCCTACTCTTAATTTATCTGAATCACCCAAAGCAACCAGAGGTAAATGATCTGCTTTTATCTTTACAATTGCCATATCTGAAGTTACATCTGAACCAATTACTTCTCCGGTAAATACTCTCCCATCAGAAAGAGTAACTTTTATCTTATTAGCTTTGTGGACTACATGTTCATTGGTAATTATATATCCTTCTTGGTTAATAATAAACCCGGAGCCAGTGCCTTTTTGAGGAATTGTTCTGGTATACTCTTTAAATTGGTCTCCAAAAAAACGTCCGAATATGGGATCATCTAAAAAAGGATTTTGAGTTTCTACCATTCTCACTGTATCTATATTCACTACAGCCGGTCCAACTATTTCAGCAATATCTGCAATACTATTACTAAAAGCTTCGAGAGCTAAATAAGAATTAGTTTGTTCGCTTTCTGCACTTACACTACCTACCCAGCTTAAACAAAGAAGAAAGACTAAAGCTGTAGAAAGAATAATATTTCTATTTATTTTTATTAATTTCATTTTTATCATTTTATATTTACACCTCGCTATAAAAATAAGTTGTAGGGAGGAAAATGATTATCTTCCTCCCTCATTTTTAAATCTGCTCTAATATTTACCAACAAAAACTTCTATTCATTATATTAGAACCTAATTTTTCTACTGCAAATATTTGAGAAGGAATGCCTAAGGGTAATTTTGTTTGTTGTTCAGAAGTTAATAAATCTTTAACTTCTAAATATTTTTCAATTGTTTTAACTTTTAATTCTACCTGTAAATCAGCAATTTCTTCCAATTTTACTCTAATCTTTACCAACTCAGTTTGCGGTTCTAACAATAACGCTTTAACTTCTAATTCTCTAATCTGTATACTATTCCTAAGCTCAACGGTATCTTTTTGAAAATCTAACAAAGTTTTATTAATTTCAGTTATTTGTTCTTCGGATAGATTTAGAGATTTGATAAACCCTTCCATTCTTATTGCAGGACTATTTATAAATCTTCTTTCCATCATTTCTTTCATTTCTTTAAATTCATTGCTTTTTTGTTGTTGTATCTTCTGTTTTATTAAAGGGGTATTTTGCTGAGCATAAGAAGATTGAGCAAAGCCTAAAAATACTACAGTTATTGCAACTATTAAGGTTAGTATAATCAACTTCGGTTTCATCTATTTCACCTCCTTCTGATTTTTTTCATTCTAACCAATAATAGAAGCAATTATTGTGCCAATTTATAAAATTAATCCCCAGAATATTTATTTTTTAAAACATTTTTACTGAAAAATGCGATAAATAAAGACTTTCTGAATTCTTTTACTTAAAATATTTTATATTATTTTTTAATATTTTCTTGATGAATGTCAGTCATTTTTATTAAAAACGGTTAATTTTTCTCATTTTCCTAGTAAAATACTGAGCAATTTTTTCGCAGTCATTTAGCTTATTGTCCATTTGAAAAAATGGCGGTTTAATTAGGTTTATCGGTCAAAGTAAATACTTTTACCAGTTACTGATAAGGGAATGCCCATTACAAAATCCGCATCTATTAAACCTATTTTTTTGGCTACTGCTCCTGCGCGATACATTATCCGATTATCTACATTCATTATTCCAGCAGTTTTAACCGCTGACCCAATAGCAATTCCCATATCCAAAATTCTAAAAGCGCATTGAGGTCCATCAAATTCACTACCCTTATGGGAATTTCGGTCAGCACACTGGTCGTACCCGCAGGCGCCACAATTCAAGCCTAATGAGTCGGCATCTTTTATTCCTATCAATAAAACAGCCAGGGAATTTTTAACATTGGCACCATCACGGTCGAAATTTTTCTTACCCATCTCTTCACCATAACTGACCATTTCTTTGGCTAACTTGATTACATCTTCTCCGTAAATTGCTTTAACCACTACAAAGTCTTTACCTGCAGCTTTTGGTGCTGTACGGGCAGCAACCCCCATTAAATTTGTTACATCCTTTATTGCTTCCTGGATATCAAATTCAGACAAATTTTGATTAGACATTTTCTTTACCTCCAAAAATTTTATTTACCAATTCTCCAATTAACCAATTGACCAATTAAATTAGTCGTTAGCGAATAAGCGTAGCGTAGAGCGTACAGCGTTTAGCGTATAGGTGCGGGTAATAAATGTATAGAAAAATATAAAATACAAGAGATATTAGTCATTATCCTTAAAATATAAGTTTTTAGTTATTCGTTTTTTGTTTTTAGATAAAATTGTTCCACCCCAATAAATTAGAAATCATAATGCCATTATAGACAGGCGAGACGCCTGTCCTACGGGAGGAATAGAGATATACTCGATACTATTATATACTATCTTAATCTTCTGTCTTCCAAATTCTGATTTCCTCTTTCCTAACTATACGCTGTACGCTCTACGCTATGTAATTTAATTATACTATGCGATTATTTGATAATCAATAACCTGGAAAGTAGAAAGGCTCTTGTTAGTAGTCAATAACCATTCCACTTCTATGGGGACAGAAAAATCAGGCTGCAGCCTCCCCTTTTCTAACCAATATCGAGAACGTTGATTATCAAATTGCCCCTTATTGGCCTTAACAATTAATTTAATTGGCTTATTTAAAAAATCAACTTGCTCTAAGGCTTTCACTTTTTTTAATTCATCTATAATTTTTTCCTTCAATTTTTCTTCAGGTAAAGGAGATACATTTACTAACCCTATATTCTTGTTTAAGGGCCCAATAATTTTCACGTTCGCTAAAATAGATTCGTACCCCTCTTCTTCTAAAACACTTAATAGTAACTCATTAGTTTCTACTGCTGCCTTACCATGATAATGAGGAACCGCTAAAGGTTTAAGTAGATGTTTCAATTTACATCCTTCTCTAAATTTACTTTCCCCTATCTGTAAGATTTTTATACCAAAATAATCAGCAATTTTTCGGATTTCCTCCTTGTTTAACTCTAAAAGGGGAGCATAAAAACCGTCATATAGTTTTAAACCCCTCTTCCCCCAGGTATCACTCTGATTCGAACCAGTCAGTACCAGTCTTCCTTGGGCTTCCCTCTTAACTCTTCCCAATTTAGCTATCCTGGTACACTTATTACAGGCCGGTCCCTTCTTCAAAACTCTTTCCTGTTCTCTCTTTCCCTGAATAATCTTTAGTGTTAAATCTAAAGCCTTACTAATATCTTGAACATTTCTTAAACCCTTACTGTAGCTATATTCTTCAAAACTAACCGTAATCGCTTCAACTTTTTCTCTCCCTAAGGCCTGGATGGCTAAAGCAGAAACTACTGTGCTATCTAGTCCACCCGAAAAAGCCACTACAATCTCTTCTCCCTGGCTGACCTTCCTAATCTCTTCTAATATATTATTAATTTCATCTTTTATATTAATCATTATCCAATCCAACTATTTTTCTTCTTGTTATTCTTATTTTACTTACAAAAAAGATCAAGGTAAATTATAAACAGTATTACAATTCCTTGACCTTTAATATTGACTAAAACTATCTTTAATTAATAATCAATCAATTATATTTTTTCCAAATATTCTTTGAAAGAAATACTTTTATACCATCCTTCACCAATGTAATTTAATACTGGAATAAATTGTTCGGTAGTTACATATCCCGGTAAAGGAGCTACACGGCTATGATTACTTTCTAAAAACCAGGTAGTAGGATAGCCAGAAACCTGATATAATTTAGCCAATTCTCTTTCGGATATCTCTTTCCCATTTTCAATCACTTTATTATCCGACTCAGCATTGACCCTAACAACTACAAAATTTTCATTTAAAATTTTTTTTACTTCTTCCTTGGAATAAGTTTCCTTGTCCATTTTTTTACAATAACCACACCAATCGGTGTAAAAATCAATTAAAACATATTTGTTTTCTTTTTCAGCCAGAGCCAATCCCTCATTATAAGATAACCAGTTAAGAGCTAATGGCTTGGCCTCCTCTACTGCCTCTGCATTCTGTTCGTCTATTTTAAAATATGATTTTAGTCCGAAAAAAAATATTATTACTAATAGAATTACTAAAACCATTATTTTATCTCTTTTTGTGGAAAAAATCTTCATTTTTACTCCAAACCTCTTCAATTTTTACTTAAATTTATTTTTTTACCAATTTGTAAATTTTACATAATTTTAATTTTCAAAGACAATTATTTTTTACTTAATAAAATAAGTTACTATCCACTGAAAATTATCAGTAAGGATCAAACCGCCGATCAATATCAGTAATACTCCTCCAACTAACTCAATAGTTTTAAAGTACTTTTTAATTTTACTGGAAAATGAATAAAACTTATTGATGGCCAGGGCAGTCAATAAAAAAGGAATTCCTAAGCCGGCTGAATAAATGGTAAGCAATAAAATGCCCTGATAAACTGTCTCCTGAGCTCCAGCGTAAATTAATATTCCAGCCAAAATAGGTCCCACACAGGGAGTCCAGCCAAAAGCAAAAGCCAGTCCCATTAAAAAGGGGCCTACTATAATGTTAACTGGTCTAGTCTTACTATAAACCCTTTTTTCATAATCTAAAAATTTTATTCTATACAGACCTGACATATGTATCCCGAAAATTATAATTATAATTCCCCCTAT
>JAHIPR010000075.1 GCA_018903015.1 bacterium | reverse complement strand
TGCAAGGCACTTCTAAACTTTGCCGGTATGGTAATTTGTCCTCTGGGATTTATTTTAGTTAAGCTCATAATTTTTACCTCCTATCACATTGTCATAATATCATACTTTCACATTATAATCAAAATAATTAAAATAGGGACACCCTATTTTTTCTATGGTTCAATTTTCCCTTTTACGAATTCTTCCTTTAGGATGTCTGTCTATAATAATACCTAAAGCCTCAACCATCTGGCTAAGAAGCTCCTCAGATCCTATAGGTTTCCCATCAAAAGTTATCGAGTTATAGAGCTGGCACGCCCTTCCTATTTATTTTATTTATTCAATCATTAAAACTTAATCTTAGTTGAGGATTTTCTTTTTGAACTATTTTCAACACTATTGTTACAAATTCCTCTGCTGTTTTCAAAGCATTTTCTGCTTCAATTTTGGAAACAGGAAGGAAAGGGTCATAAGTAAATTGGTTTCGTTTCCGCCGCATATGATCAAATTTTTTAACAATACTTTTAAATTCTTCTCCCAGGATTTCTCCAGATAGTTCAATAATTGTTTTATGCTGTTGTCCATTAACTGATCTGTACCCTTTCATAAAAACTATTGACCTGCCACATCTTAACATTGCTAAATACGCATAATTATAAGTTACTTCTTCATCAATTTCTAAATTAGCTTTTGCGGCAACTATATCTTTATGAGCTCGAAGTAAAAGGGCTTCGATGTGTGAAAAATCTACTTTTTGTTTTTTAATTAAACCCTGGTTCAACATTATTTTTACTGTGTTTTTATAGTCCATCTTCATCCCCAATCAAAAATATTTTCTTCTCTTTTAAAATATCTAAAATAAAAGGATTCCCCTCTTTCTTCTTCTTCTTAAAATCTTCTTTTCTATAAATAGCATAATTTATTTCTCTTTGTAATTTTCTCTCTAACTTGCTTATCACTTCAATTAATTTATCCTCATTGACCTCTCCTATAATTAATAAATCTACATCACTACCCTCTTTCTCTTCTCCCTTAGCGAAAGAACCATAAATAAAAGCCTGACTGATACCATTAAATTTTTCTAAGAAATTTTGAAGTATTTTAGGGGCACCGGAAGTTTTAAAGATAATGCTCTTTAATTCTTCAAAAAGAGGATAAGATTGATTTAAATAATAATAAACAAGATTCCCTTTGTTCTCACTAAGAAAAAGCCCTGTACTTTCTAATTTAATCAACTCACGGCGAATATTTCCTACTGAAAAGTTAAGTATTCTCTCTAACTCTCTTAAATAGTATTTTTTATTTGGATTGGTAAAATAGAGCGCTAAAAGTTCTTCTCTTAATTTAGATTTGGTAATACGAAATAAATCCATAATTGTAGTCCTTTCTGAATACAATTGTAGTATTTATTGACTACAATGTCAAACTGTATTATTTAAAATAGAACCACATCCTATTTTTTCTATGCTCTAATTTTTCCTTTTACGAGGTTTCTCTTTAGGACGTCTATCTATAGTAATACCTAAGGCCTCAACCATCTGGATAAGAAACTCCTCAGATCATATAGGTTTTCCGCTAAAAGTTACCAAATTATTGACTTAGTACACCTTCCTTATTTATTTAATTTATATCCCAACTTTTTGACCTTTAGATGTCAAGCGGTATTTTTGCTTAGGACTGTTTGGCTTTTTTGGAATAGTATATTCAATAAGCCCAGCCTTCATTAAATTTCTCACCTGTTTATTTAATTCACCTGAAACAGCTTTATGACCTATTTTTTCGGCAATAGCAGATTTGCTAAAATCTCCATTTTTTAAAATACGCAGTATTTTATTTTGCAAAGACAGCTCTGGCCGTAGCTCTGGCCGTAGCTCTGGCCGTAGCTCTGGTTCTTTATCTTTGACAAATGCTGGGTGAAGCAGTAACTCTACCACAAAATAACTGCGGTCTTCATCTGTATGAAAAATCGGTTTCGGAGAATCGTTCTTTTCGATTGCCTGTAAAATCTTTGGTATTCCTGTCCCTCGCCCTTCTGTCATATCAAGTTCTTTTAAAAATTCTCCTATTCTTCGGTTACGGTATCTCCTTGATATAAACCGGCATTTTTGCATATCTTTATCAGTAATTGATCTGTCCGGTCCCGGGAAACTGCCAATCGTAATTCTATCCGGCAATAACCTTACTTCAATAGGCTCGCGCATCTCATAGGAACGATGATAAACAGCGTTGGTCAGAACCTCTTCTATTGCTACATACGGATAATTATATCTGCGTTCCGCTTCTGCCCTGTCGGGAAATTTCTGAACTTTTTCTTCAATAAATTGAGATTTAATATAATTAAGCGCATCGGTAAGCATCCGGTCAAGCGGCCCTTTAAAAGATTTCTCAGAAAAGGAATCAGCCCCGGGTCCATCAGGGAAATGTACCACATCAATTTGTGTTTGCGGGAAAAACTTATATGGTTCAGGATTAAAAAACATCAAACCAACATTTTTTGGCCGTACATATTCCTCAGGTCCATCAACAATACTCATATTTCGACACAACTGTACAAAATCCATCTTCGCGGACTCACTGAAAAGATCACTTTTTACCTGCTGTAAATAACCTCGTATTAATCCAAGATCAAGATCTTTAATAGTTGCCGTATGATGCATACGATCATCAAAGGGAATTTGTGAGGCTAATTCAAATAATTCCTTTTCGTCTTGTGTTTTTGCAATAACTGTTTCAGATGCTTTTCGAATATAATATGCATGCCTTTTATTCAGCTTGGATAAAGAAACAGGAGCCTTGTACGGCCGTGATTGACCACCGATACACCATAAAACTAAAACTTGTTTTTTCTTAAACGTACAGGGAAAAATAATCGGATGATAATACGGCTGTATTTTATAACCGAGTTCAATGATCCCTTTCTGAATTTTATCAATAATATTTTCGCAAAGCCCTTTCGGAGGTAAAACAGGACGCCCATTTTTTTCCTTGATTCCTAAAATAATATATCCGCCACCTAAATTATGAAAATCATTGGCAAATGCACACATTGTTTGCAAGACATCCTCCGGATTCCAGCCTTCTTTAAATTCTATTCGCTCCCACTCTACTGTACGTGCATTTATTAAATCATTTATATTAATAGGTAACTTATTCATATTCCCTATCCATCCCTCTGTGCCGTTGCACCTTTATTTCTTACTTTTTCTTACCGTAACTTTCCTAATTTCTGCAAGCAAGTTACCGAATTATTGACCTGAAATACATGTCCCCTGTCACAAATAGAAAATTCCAGAACCAAAGATCTCAAGAAAGCTAAATGTAAACTTTAATTTTTTAGTTTCTTAACTCTGGAAAAAAGTCTGGCCATTGTTTTGAAATTTTGTTTGATTTTGAAGCCCGTAATTTTTAATTACGGACATCCACTTATATCTCTATCTTCGTTCTCAACTTATTTTCATAATTATTTATCAATCATAGTGGCTTTCTATTAATTCCATAAAATAATTCCAATAATTATCCTGCCTTTCTCCCGTAAGAGCTTTAGTCATAACTTCTTTAATTGAATTCTGGTCTAAATGTTTCATTAATTCAATATCGGATGGTCTATAATATCCACTACCTCTGCTATAATAATTTGACAATTCTTTCCATATTTTGGGAATTTGCTTTTCAGGCTTTATACCGTTAATCTTATTCCAACATATGCCACAAAAATATTTTATTGTACTTCCAGGATTATCATAAATCCTACTACAAGCTATATTTATAGCATCTAATATTTCGTGCAATGGTAAGTGTTCTAAAAATCTTCTAATTGTAGTCCTCTTAAATTTTTCGGTAAATGTTGTATTTTCATAAGTATCAGAAAATACCTTTTCTATTTCATCTATATCTTTTTGAATACGTTTTTCCACCTTGTGAATAAATTTGCGGTACTCTCTAATTTGTTCTTCTTTTTCTTTTATGACTTTTAAATTCTCATTAATTTTTATAGAAATTACATTATTATTACTGCTATCATCTTTACCTTTATTACAATCAGAACAGCTAGTAACTAAATTATTTATATCCTCTTTTCCCCTTTTAGAAACTGGCTCAACATGAATAACTTCTAATACGATTTCAGGAGGAGTTCTCCCACAATAAACACATCGAAAGCCATCTCTTTTAAAGACTTCGACTGTTAATTTTTTAGATATTGTCAATTACAACCACTCCTTAAATGAAAATTTTATTTCCAATTCTCTTCGCCCTATTTATATGATAATAATACTTTAAAACTATTACATTTCTAATTTGAATGTGCAAAATAATCCTACGTGTCTGACACTCAACATTATTACACTATCTCTATTTTATTTTCAATTATATTTTCTATAATTTCTAATTCTTCCTGTATCTTATTAACAAATTATTAAGTTAAGGGGTCTATAATTACACTACTTACAAAAAGTTAGAAAAAGTTACCGAATTATTGACCTGGCACACCTTCTCTATTTATCTAATCTAAAAGTAAAATATTAATTATCTAAGAAAATGGGATGTGTTCCTATTTTATTCTAATTTATTTTAAATGGCTTATTTCTTTTAGGATATAAGCCATTTCACCGATTTGTTATCCATAAATTTTCTTAACCATCTCAAGAGGAATTATCAATAAATATATTTTCTTTACGTTAAACTTCATTTTGAGTATCTTTTTCTCTAACTCTTTTACCAATTGCGCGTATTTTGTTTTTTCTTCCTCAAATGGTGGAGAAAAATCAATAACTATCACTAAAGAACAATCGTTGTAATCTTTTTTTGATTTCTTTTCACAAACGTCCATTATTATTGAAAACATATCTTTTAGGTCACTTCCGGAATTATAATCCCGAATAGAAGTGATCGCAATGCCCCTTTCGACAGTTAATTTTGCATCATTTGCAGCCTTGAGGCCGTCATGTGGTGTTGTAAGCTCCAAGTATTCAAATACTTTTCCATTTTCATCTTTTACAATTGCATCATACCCTTGATTACCGAGTTTTGGAAGAATTTTATAATTATCGGGATAAATTTTCATGCAAAATAAACTTAGCGGAATTATCTCATCAAGAAATACTTTATAAATCCCTTTCTTAAGCATTCCCCTATGTCGTTCTTTTATACACTTATTTACTTTGAATTTTTCAGTAGTGACAAATTGCCTTAATTCATTAGGAGTTCTCTCTATTTCAATATTTTCTTTTGTAATCATTTTATTCCTCGATAATATTTAAGCTAAGCCGCCGTTTTTGGCAGAGCAAAGCGGCACGAAAAATGGTCGGCTTCAGCGCCTTGTTAGGCATTTTTATTTTAATTGTAAAGACCTGCATCACCCTTTGATTAGTAGAGGTATATAAGCTTACCCACGAAGAAAATTGAGATTCTCGATAAGTTGCACAGCTATTAAATTAAGTTCACGACTGGTTTTTTTGATCATCTTTTTTATTTCGTCCATTGGCATGATTGGCTCCAGCAATAACAAATTTCCTTTCGTATCAAAAGGGTATCTGAATACATCCGATTTCTTGTCATAATTAGACAAACAATTTAAATAGTCTTGCACGTTTTCCGAGAAAGAACAATCTCTATTAGAAAAACATTTCTTCATATTGCCTAAGAGCTTGGATAGGTCATGCGTACACTTTAGCTTTTCGTCCATCACTTTCTTTACCTTAGACAGTTCTTCTTGTGAAGTATTTGAATGTGACAGAGTTTTTAATATTTCTTCTTCCTTTTTCATACAGATGCATGGTTTCAATCCCAGTTCCAGATAATGACGAAAGAGAAAAAGCAATGGCATCGCAAATATATTCCAATCCCCTTCGCAATATTCCCTATTTTCCATCGAAGCCAAACGCTTTGCAGCATTTAGATAAGTTTCTGCATATGAGAACAACATATCCCCGGATAATACCATTGACATACTAGCTCCACATCCTTTTTCCAATACTAACCTTAAACATCTTCCCTTAATTCTTTATGATCTTCTTTTATGGATTCCTATGATTAGATACTGTCTTGAAATTCAACTCCAACTCTCCTTATGTTGGCGAAGGATCACCACCTACCAATTTTTCTTTAGATACCTGCAGAGATTTCTAGCCTTCCGCCTGAAATTAGAACGGTATATCATCCTCACTTATAGTAGTATCATCTTCTTGTTTCTCGTACTTGAAAGTTAGATTGTTAAGCTCTTCGATCGACTCATCCAATTTTGGGTGTCGTCCTTTATAACGATTCGCAATATATTTAATTGCCTTTTCCATACTATGAAGAGCATCAAGTATTTCTTGGTATCCACCCTCACCTATAGATAGGTTATTATGAAGAGTACTGTACTTCTTCAATAGATCATAAATTGCACCAGGATCAATTAATGTAGGAAATTTTCTTAAGTTTTTTGATGATATTCTACTTAATTCTAAAATCTCCTCAAGCAAATCCCTATCTGTACGAATAGGCTCCTCATCAACTTGATCAAGTTTAGTAAAGATGGTGTTTACTTTTGCTTCCAGTTCAGGCCACCATTTTTCAAATACGGAATCCAATACTTTTGCTTGAAGTTTGTTTTCACCGTAATTAGCATTAATAGCAGAAACGAGCTTCTTAAAATCATTCTTATTGAATTCTGTAGTTTGAAACTGCTTAAGTGGTCCAGTGAGATCTGTGTTTTGGATATCAAACAGAATTGGACAGAGGCGGGAACTTTCTAAACTCTTTGATAAAGCACCTGCTTCAAACAAGACCCAGTCACTATGAAGATTCTCTCGGGTGACACAAATAATGCCCATCTTGGACGATTCAAGTTCTTTCGCAATTTCTGAATTCCAACGAGAACCTTTCTCAACATCTGAGGGAGTAAAATACGGTTTAACAAATTGTAAGACAGCAGGTAGCCAGTCACGAAGGGCTTCTCCAAATTTCCTGCTATCTTTTCCAGACCAACTAATGAAAACTTTCATTTTTTATCTATCTCCTTTTTCAATAATATAATATGTTGATTATAAAGAAAATGGGATCCTTGTATCATTTATTATTATAATATATCCCTTGGTATTTCATCTGAAATATATTTTAAATTTTCCGAAGATGACTCTTCATTTAACCAAATTGAGTAATCTAGTGACATTCCTAATTTTCTCTCAATGTTCGAAATAGCTATTGAGACCCCAATACTAGTTAATTCTAAATGTGATATATACGAATTATTCCATATCGAAAATAATTTTTCAAAGTCTTTATTTATTCGTAAAATTGAATTCCTAACCATATCACCATTCATTGAATGTTCTTTTTGAATTCTATTAAGTTTAAATATAACTGTGTTATTATAATTCTTTTCCTGGCCTTTTTTATTAATATCGTCCTTATAAATCGCATTTATTTGATATAAATTAGCATTATAAAAACATCTTATTATTGTCCCATCATTTTTATATTTCGAAACATTTATATCAACTTTTTCTTTAAATCTTTCTATGGTAAAGCCGCTAGAGAACATTTCAGGATAATAAAATTGAAATAATTCCTCAGCCATATAGTGGCCCGGTTTGCTAAAAACACAACCTGTGTATTCTAAATGTCTATAATTAGTTACATTATCACTTAAACTTTCAATGAAAGGGTAAATGCAATCTTTTAATAGAGTCTCAAAATCTTCCCATTTTGATAAATTATAATTTGGGGAATAGAGCATTAAAAAAATAAGTGATAACATATCACATTGCCGAATAGTCAGTTTAGGAACAATTTTTATTGATTCTTCTAATATTATTCTCGTTAGAGATTTTGGAACCGCTTTTGCAATATTATTTATGTAATTAAGTAATAAGATTTTTAAATATCTCTCCCCGCTTTTTGCATAAGCTTTTTGTGCTTCAAATAAATTTGCTTGCATACTTGGCTCTGAGAAAGTATCGAAATTCTTCGGATTATCACTCAAAGTTTTAATGACATCTTCAATAAATTCATTTGACCTATTGTGTGCAGTTTCTCTCGCAACCTCCTTCAAATTATAAAAATTCTCTTTAAAAACAGACTGGGCAATTTTTCTAAACTCCGAAGTTTGGATACTTTGTTCAATTTTCACTTCAACTTTTTGTTTTGAGAATAGTTTATTTAAAATCCAAATCAATAAAACAGTTCCTATTCCACCTGAAAAAACCCATTTTAGCCAATTTAACCAATTTATATTGTTCATATTTTCCACAAAACCCTATTTATTCTTTAATTGAATATTATGTAATGGTTCACTGAATCATTAAAATTATAAATATAAAATAAAAATTATACAAATTAGAATCCTCCACCTGTCCAAGTAAAGATTTCAGGGTCTATACTTTAAAAATAGTTTCTAGCTGTAGAATACCTTTTTAATTATAGAACTTTCCATGTCTCAGATATTCTCAGATATATCTTAACAATTAAATAAATTATTTATTTTTAAAACCTTCTACTATTTCGATTTCCTCTGGGGTAAGGTTGTAAAGTTGGTAAAGCATTTCGTCAATCTGGCGTTCGTATTCTTTAATTTTGCCCTTGTCTTCACTCTCTATAATTTTACGTACAAGATTTGCAATGGTTGTATTTAGTTGATTCCCGCCTCTAATTTCTGCATCATAATTTAAAATATAATTTATCTCCTGATAATTAAGGTTATATAAATATCTTCCCAGAACAAAATCTAACAAATCAATATCAGATTTTATGGTGCTAGTAATGAATCTATTTCGTTCTCTGTCAAAGACTGAAAACAAATTTTCCATAAATTTTATTTTAATTTTAGTTAAAAAATTCTTGTATTTTGAAATATCCTCTCGGGGAGGCAATGGAACACTTTCAAATATATCCATATTCATGTGTCGACCGTCACCATATATTCTAAACCAGAAGTAAAACATTGAAGAATTCATCAAAATAATTAAAAAATCACTACAAATATTATCTACGTACAACGGCTTTATTTCGACACTCTCATATGGTTTTCTATCAAATGCATTATACCAATAATTACCACTGGTTCTAATCCATATTTTGCTATCACCATTAATAATAATTGTTTTAACTATATTTTGAAATCTTAAAAGCTTTATTAAAATTTGCTTGCTTGAGTCTTCGCCAATTTTAGGTAATCGATGAACCTGGCTATATTTTGAATTTTTCGGCAATAGAAAATTGTCGCAATTATGCAATTTGATATTATAAATATTAGGAGTATCTCTAAAAAATTTACTGGTAAAAATACCCTCTTTCTGTTTGGATCTTTTATTGAAACACTTTAGTATGGATACAGACTGAGACATACTTTTGAATATCCGACATTTATCGCGGTCAAATGTATAAATATAATTATCTCTAAACCCATTCGCAATTAGTTCTCTATTTTTTGAAAAATTTTTATTGAATGTAATTGCATAGGTAATTATAAATACTAAATTTCCGTTATTCTTCAAAAGGTTAAAACTTTTCTCAATAAAAGGGCTTGAAATGTCAGAAAAAGTAGAAAATGAGTAATTATTTTTCATCGATTTTTTCTGTATCAAGTCTAATAAATTACCATACGGCGGATTAGCAATTACCACATCAAATCCATTCTTTTCTTGAAAGACTTCGGAAAAGTATAATTTCCAGGGGAAGAATGGACGAACTTCCTGATTACTGGTATATTGTCTTAACTGCTTTTCAACTTCTTCTAAGTTAAATCCAGTTTTTCTATATAGTAGGTCTTTTTCTTTTTCTATTTCCTTTTCTCTTTGTTCTTTTACCGGATGCTGCTCCCATTTCTCTTCGATTTTTCTTATTTTTTTAAAATAATCAGATTTCTGTTCTTGTAATTTTATTTCAAATATTTTGATAATGAGATTTTCAATTTCATTTTTTAAAATCTTTTTCTCTCCTACATCTGACTGATTTAAAAGTTCATCTTTTCTTATTTTTAATCTATCGTATAATCCTTTAATTTCATCTGTAAATGATAATTGTATACTCTCATCGCTCTCTTTATTTTCATCTAAATCAATGCCCACAAATTCAGAGATCAAGCTATTCCCTTGCATTATCTTATAATCCAGATTTGGCAGGGGTTTAATTTTATTTATATCTTCCTCATCAACTATAAGAGAAAGCCAGAG
>JAHIPR010000074.1 GCA_018903015.1 bacterium | reverse complement strand
ATCATAGACATTCTGATCGATAGCGGAAGATTTAATCTTATTAAAAGTCTTCCCCTGAACGATAGGTGCTCCGGTAAGCGGATTAACGCCTACTACCAGTCTTAACTGTAGAGCTGAATCACGAGGAACTGTTACTACTATGGCCATTTATTTTCACCTCCTTTTTTTAAATCCCCGATCAGGTCGAGGACAGGCTTTAAATCAAGCAAAGCTAAGCGATATATATTATATTTTATCATACTTGACTAATTTAGTCAAGATTAGAGCATCTTCATTAATATAGATATATAAAAGTCCATTTTTCTTTGATTTCCTTGGAAATGCTCCTTATTTTATAAACCCTGTTAAGTGAGTATCTACTAAACAGGGTAAAACTAAAAAGGGATCCTCCCCGATACAAGAAGGACCTCTTCCCCGCTGAAAGTGGTTTTAATTAATAGAAGGATTCTGTCAATATAAACTTTAATGGGGTAGTTAGAAAGAAAAAATAATAAGAGAAGAATTGTAAGAATATGATAAAAAGGTGTAGACTTACCTATATATAAATTTATTATTTGTAGATTTAATAAAATTAGTTTATGATAATCTAAGAACCATAGAGATGTACCACAAGGAAAATTAGTGGTTACTTTTCGAAACTTCACCTAGATTCGTGCATAAACGAAGTAGTTCGATTATTTTTAGTGAAATTGCTTGCCCGCAAAAATATGAACAACGAAAATTTAAAAATACACTCAAAGGATACGGGGGTAGATATTATGGAAGGTAAATCCAAAGGTAAAATATTAAAGGTCAAACCGCCATCTGATTACCCACCGGAGGAAGGTTGTTACCTGCGGGGTAACGATTTTTCGCCGGTAGCGGTTGTGGTTATGCTAAATTACACACGAGAACAGACCCCTCTTGAGGTTGAACAGTTAGTTCGGTTAGCGATTGAAAAGGGTGCAGCTTTGGCCGGTACATTGCAGACCGAGAACATCGGGATTGAGAAAATTGTGGCTAACATTGTGGCAAATCCAAACATTAGATATTTAGTTCTTTGCGGAACCGAGGTCGCTGGACATAACACGGGGGATGCGATTAAGTGCCTCATTGAAAATGGCATTGACGAAAGACGCACCATTGTTGATTCCAAGGCTATAACCCCTTATCTTTTTAACACACCCCTTGAATCTATTAAACGGTTTCGAAAACAGCTGAAACTGGTAAACCTGCTAAATGAGATGAATCCCGAAGTGGTGGAAAAGGCAGTCTGGTCTTGTTACCAGGAAGAACCAACTAAATTCCAAAATTACACTCTTTATGATTTTGGGGCATATCCAGAACCAGCAATATGTTCCAAGATTACCTGGCGGATTAAAAAGCCCCAAGAGATTGAAGATTGGGAGATAGATGATATCTTGAAACAAAGAGGAGGTGAGTAGAAATGGGAAAAACAAGGTGTGGCCGATTTCTCGGCGAGGGCATTTATATAGAAGAGGGGAATACAACTACACTCTACTTCGTAAATCAACTCAGGGCTTTTCAGGTTGTGTTAGCAGCACTTGAGGCCTTGGACCAAGATATCTGCCATGATGGATGTAGCTTGCCTGCGACAGTGAACAAAGTAATCAAGAGATTAGATAAGCTCAAAAATGATTTAGAAGCGTCAGATGTAGCAACTGAGGAGAAGGAAAACCTGCTTTCAAAACTCGATAGTTTTTTGGCAGATGCCAGCAGTTTGCCACAGGATACATCCCAAACTTGCCGGAAGTCGGCAGGGGAATGCATAATGGGATCGGGTTGCTTTGCGACTGGAGCCCTGAATCTCATTAAGGAGATCACCGAACCCGAGGCTCCGAAGATCTAAGAAGAAAGGAGGTGAGAAACATGCAGACAGAAGTCTGGGAGAACCAAATACGGGGGCTGAACCTTGTGCTCGGTGCTCTTCAAGCTGCCACTGGGGAGATCTGCAAAAACTGCATCGGTCTTGAAGGAGCAAAGACTAAGGTGGGTAAAATGGTAAAGAAGCTTGGCATGGACTTAGACGCT
>JAHIPR010000073.1 GCA_018903015.1 bacterium | reverse complement strand
CTTATGCGCCCGTAGCTCAATGGATAGAGCAGGGGCTTCCTAAGCCCTTGGTTGGAAGTTCGACTCTTCTCGGGCGTACCATTTTTACACAATCATTTTATCCAAAATAATTAATTAGAGGATTTTAAATGAAAATTGATTTAGCTGACCAAATTAAAGAGATCTTATTGGGTTCTATTGAAAAAAATATAAGACAGGGTAATTTCCAGATTAAAGATATCCCCAAGATAATATTACTAATCCCTAAAAATAAATCCCATGGAGACTTATCCACCAATATCGCTATGCAATTATCCCAAGAATTAAGAGCAAAACCCTTAGATATTGCTAATCTTATTGTAAGCAATTTAGATATTCAGGGTACAATTATAGATAAAGCTAAAATTGCCGGACCAGGTTTTATAAATTTTTGGTTGAGTGAGAATTGGTTATATAAGGTTCTGGATAAAATTAGAGAACAAGGAGAGAATTATGGTAAAGTAAATTTAGGTAAGGGGAAGAGGGTTCAAGTAGAATTTGTCAGCGTTAATCCTACCGGTCCTCTGCATGTGGGCCATGGAAAATGTGCAGCGGTGGGAGATGCTTTAAGCAGTATATTGAAAGCAGCAGGGTACGAAGTAGAAAAAGAATATTACATCAATGACCAGGGAAGACAAATAGACATATTAGGTCAATCAGTTCAAGCAAGATACAATAATCTTTTAGGAGAAAAGAAAGAATTTCCTGCTGATGGCTATAAAGGCGAATATATTATCGATATAGCTAAACAAATTATAGATAAATTTCAAGATAAGTATAAAGGAAGAGAGGACAAGGAAAGTCAAGAGTTTTTTAAAGAATTTTCTTTAGAAAAAATTTTATCAGAAATTAAGAAAGATTTAAAAGATTTTGGAGTAGAATTTGATGTTTGGTTTAGTGAAAAATCACTTTATGAGCAGAATAAACTTCAAGAAACTATTGAATTACTCCAACAGAGAGGTTTTCTTTATGAGGAAAAAGGTGCACTCTGGTTAAAGTCCACTGTCTTTGGTGATGAAAAAGACAGAGTAGTAATTCGGGGAAATAATATCCCCACTTATTTTGCTTCTGATATTGTTTATCATCAAAATAAATATCAACGGGGATTTGACAAAGTAATAGATATTTGGGGTGCTGACCACCATGGTTATATTAAAAGGATGAAAGCAGCGGCACAAGCACTAGGTTATTCCGAAGACTTTTTGGATGTGTTAATTGTACAGTTCGTTACTTTAATAAGAGATGGCAAAGAAGTAGGCATGTCAACTCGAGGAGGAGAATTCGTTACTCTAAGAGATTTAATGCGAGAAGTAGGCAAAGACGTGGCTCGTTACTTCTTTTTGATGAGGAGTTATGATAGTCATACCGAATTTGATCTTGATGTGGCTAAATCTCAATCTATGGAAAACCCCGTATATTATATTCAGTATGCTTATGCGAGGATATGTAGTATAATAAAAAAAGCCGAACAAGAAGGAATAAAAATTGATAAAAACAAAAAAGTTAATCTTCACTTATTGGATAAAGAGGAAGAGATTGAATTGATTAAAAAATTATCTTCCTTAAAAGAAGTGGTTAGAAAGAGTGCTTTAACCTGGAAACCACATCTTTTGACTACTTATCTTTATGATTTAGCTTCTTCGTTCCATAAGTATTATACTGTACACCGGGTAATTACTGAAGACAAAGAATTGACTAAAGCTCGCTTGATATTAATCGATTGTACCAGGATAGTATTATTTAATACCTTTAAGATTTTAGGGATTTCAGCTCCGGAGATTATGTGATATAGTCGTTAGTGAATAGTGAATAGTCGTAGGGGCAGACCTTGTGTCTGCCCGTAGGACTCATTTCGGGCAGACACAAGGTCTGCCCCTACATATTGTATATTATTATTTTCTTTACGCGATACTCGACACGCGATACGAATTACTATTCACTAACGACTAAATAGGAGGCGTTGAGATTAATTGGATACAACCAGATTTGTAATAATTACTGGTCTGTCTGGTGCAGGAAAAAGTATAGCGGTTAAGTGCTTTGAAGATTCTGAGTTTTTTTGTGTAGATAATATCCCTTCCCAGCTAATCCTCAAATTTGCTGAAATTTGTTTAAAATCAAAGGGGAAACTGTCAAAAATTGCTTTAGTGGTAGATATAAGAGGAGGGATTTTT
>JAHIPR010000005.1 GCA_018903015.1 bacterium | reverse complement strand
TTTGGCAAGTTGCGTTTTTTTAACATCTTATTCATTATTTCCACTACTAACCATACGTCATTTATCAATGTTCCGTTCCAATCCCAAATAACATGCTTATAATTACTTATTTTTCTTATCATTCATTGCCTCACTCAATAAATATTATAAATAGAATATTAAGGGGGGGTCTCCTTGACTATTTATAAATCATATCAAATAATTGATCTGCTGTATCCTGATCTAAATCCTTAAGAATTTTATATTCGTCCAGGGCAGCATTTTTATCCCCCTGAACCAGAAAAATCATTCCCAAGCTATAGTGGGCAAAAGTATAATCCGGCTTAATACGTATAGCCTGTTTAAAGGATTCAATAGCTTTTTCATAATCCTTTAATTGCATGTATGCCCACCCCAGGCCATAATGAAAATCTGCATCTTCCGAATTTTGTTTAACAGCCTCCTTAAAGGCATCAACGGCTTCCTGATATTTTTCCAGTTCTCCATAAGCCCAGCCTAAGTTATAATAAATATAAGTGTAATCAGGATTGATGCGAATAACTTCCTGGTAAGCCTCTATGGTTTTCTCATAATCCCCCTTTTTATTATAGAGCCATCCTAAATAGAAAAAAGCATCGGCATATTGGGGATTTTTTTGGGTTGCTTTTTTAAAGCTTTCGATAGCGGGGTCTTCATTGTTTTCCATTTTTCGGTAAATCATGCCTATGGTGTAATAAATTTCGCCAGTAGAATCGGGTAGGAAATTTGCAGCCTTTCCCAGGTTTTCGACAGCTTCCGGATATTTTTCCATCTTTTGGTAATTCATTCCTAAACGATAAAATGCCTTACCATAATCCGGTTGTAATTGTACTGCTCTCTCAAAGTTATCAATTGATTTTTGATATTCGCCGATTTGCTCATAGGTAATTCCCAAACCATAATAAGTTTGGGCATCCTCGGGGTCAAGCAGTAAAGCCTGCTGAAAGGCTGCAATAGACTCATTATATCTTTCTAATTCATTATACGCCAATCCCAGGCCATAATGAGCGCTGGCAAAATCCGGTTTACTGCGAACCGCTTCCTTAAAGGCTTCCAATGCGTCTTTATTTTTTTGAAGCTCCAGATAGGTAAGCCCCAGGCCGTAATAAGCTGAACTATAATCGGGTTTCAAATTGATAGCATTTTGATAATAGGTTATTGCTTTTTCGAATTGACGAATGGTTCTAAATATTTTTCCGATTTGAAAATAAGCTTCCGCGTGACCCGGGTCTAATTCGATAATCTGTTGGAAATAAGTAAGTGCTTCTTCGTATTGTTTTTTATTTTCTAATAAATCAACTCCCTGAAAGTATAGTTCTTCTATCGATTTATCCTGACTAAAACTGACACTGCTGCCCAAAACTACAAAGATAATAATCAAGATCAAAGAAACAATAATTGCATGTGAATTCTTCATCCCCTACCTCCTGCCTATATTATCTAATATTTTATATAAGACAGATTACCAACAACCGATATAATTTTAATGGAATAATTCTTGCTGCATCTTCTTTATTATAATATATTTTAATTGTTTATTCATTATTTTAACATATTATAGTGTAAAAAAGGGGACGGGTTACTTTTTTTCAAGTTATAAGGCGTAGGGGCATATTGCCATACGCTCTTAAAAAGCAGCCTGTTCCCTTTTTCTTTACTCGATCTGGTACACCTTCCCTCTTTATTTTATTTAAAAGTAAAATATTAATTGCCTAAGAAAATGGGA
Organism: bacterium; assembly: GCA_018903015.1. The sequence goes on along the minus strand of JAHIPR010000005.1, from coordinate 1,623 downwards.
TGTGTCCCTTTATATTTATATTTATTAAATATAAAATTAGATTGTTTTTACTTCTAAAATGGCTTACAGAGGAATTAAATTTAATTCTTTATTGATTTGCTTAATAGGCAGGAGTACCTCTGTGAAATAAAAACCATTTTTGAAGTAGTATATTAGTTTTTTCTAAATTGTATCTCATAAACACTACCTCCTATCAAACCCCTCAGAGCTCCGCCGACTAATCCTAATATTTTAACCTAAAATATTTTTTGATAAACCCGATAAATCTTATAAGGATTAATCCCGGTATTTTCAAAGATTCTGCGAGATTTTAAATTATTTTCACTGATGGAAGAACCCTCTATATAACGGTATTTTTTCTTTTCAACAGTTAATAATATCTTTTGAAAAATAGCTGCATTGACTGCTTTATTTCTATAGCTGGGAATAATAAATTGAGCAAAACCCCTTATCCCGTCAATCTTATTCCTATACCATAAATATTTAATAAATCCAAAAGGCAATAATTTACCCCTCACTTTTTTTAATACCTGGTTATAATCTGGTAAAGCTAAAACAAAACCGACAGGAGCATCTCCGGAACGGGCAATATAGATAAGATCCCTATCCATAAAAGGTAACAATTTTTTAACTTCTAAAGAAATTTCTTTATAAGAAGGAGGGCTTGAATATTCAAACCCATTTTCTTCTTCATGGCCTTGAGCAACGATTAATTCAATTACTTTTACAATATCTCTTATTTCACGGTCTATCTGTGTGAGATCAACTCTATCAATCCTGAAATGATACTTTTTCATCGCAAAGGAGGCAACCTTATCCACTCTTGTTCTGGCTATATCAAAATCATCACAATAATAAGCAAAAAAATCTGCATCCTTTTTAAATCCATATTCTTCTAATAGCTGCTGGTAATAGGTTGGATTATAGGAGGTCATCAGTACAGGCGGGCTATCAAATCCTTCAATTAACAATCCCCTATTATCGACATCATCATTAGGGTAAAGCGGTCCGATAAGTCTATTAATATCTTGTTTCTTTAACCAATTGATGGCATGGTCGATTAGACATTTAACCGCTTGCGTAGAATTTATAGCCTCAAAGTAACTAAAATAACCGACTTTCATATTCTTTTCCAGATTCATCTTCTCATTGATTCCAACTAAAACCCTGGCTAAAGGTTTCCCATCTTCAAATACCATGAAAAAAGTATGAGACCCATAATCAAGTTTTTTAGAAGCATCTGTACCCAAAAATATTTTAAGCAGGTCGCTTTTGAATGGTGCTACCCAATTAACATCACCCCGGTAGATCTCCCAGGCAAAGTTGATAAATTGCATCAACTCTTCTTTATTTCTTCCCAATTCGTGGATTTTAATCAACAGTTATCACCCTCTCTTTTTATTACTCTAAACAAAATATCTAAAAACCTGCTACTTGACCATCTTTTCTATGGTCTGAAGCTCCACAATATCCCTGGTCTATTTTGTGAATCAATTGTGCGCCACCGAATAATGATAATTTGACAATTTATATCACCTCAAAAATAAAAATAATATTTTGCATCCGAGATACTTTGTAAAATATGTTTTATGTAACAGGTAAATTCAATAATAATGATAAACC
>JAHIPR010000072.1 GCA_018903015.1 bacterium | reverse complement strand
TTACTTCAACAATACTGCTTAATTTTGAGTCATTCATAGTTATCACCATAATATAGCTATTATGACTCTTGCCTTTAGCCTGTCAAACCTTCTGTCTGTCAGGGACTGGTTTCAGGCTCATCTTCAGATTAGAAAAGAGTTTTTTTACTCATTTTTAATTTCTTTTAATAATCTTCTTATTATTATTTTATCACTAGATTTAGCAATTATCTTGCCTTTTTTAAACAGCACTCCCTTCTCTTCATCAAATGCAACACCTATATCAGCTTCTCTTGCTTCACCCGGTCCATTTACCATACAACCCATAACTGCAATAGTTAATGGTTTATCGATATGACAAATCTGTTTTTCTACTTTTGTCACAATTTTATCTAAATCTACTTTACATCTTCCACAGGTTGGGCAGGAAATTAAATTTGGACCCCTTTGCCTAAGATGTAAGGCCTTTAATATCTCGTACCCCACTTTTATTTCTTTTACGGGATCTCCGGTCAATGATACTCTAATGGTGTCACCGATTCCTTGAAATAATAAAGACCCGATTCCCACAGATGATTTAATAATGCCTGAAAAAGGCGGGCCTGCTTCAGTAATCCCCAAATGTAAAGGATAATCATATTTTGAGGAAAATATATTATTTGCTTCGATGGTGCTAATTACATCCGTAGATTTAATGGAGAATTTTACATTATGATAGTCAACTTCTTCCAATATCTTGATAATATTCTTAGCACTTTCTATTAGAGCTTCGGGAGTTACTTTTTTGTGTATCTTTAGTATATTTTTATCTAACGAACCGGAGTTTATACCAAATCTAATAGGCAAATTTCTTTCTTTTGCTGATTTTATAATTAATTTAAGCTTTTCTACATTTTTTATATTCCCAGGATTTATTCTTAATCCATCTACTCCAAGTTCAATAGATTTTAAGGCTAATTTATAATCATAGTGAATATCGGCAACCAGGGGTATATTAATTTCTTTTTTTATCAGAGGCAGCGAGTAACATGATTCTAAATCCGGAACAGCTACTCTTACAAGTTCACAACCTTCTTTTTCCATTCTTTTTATTTGGGATACTGTATCTGAGATATTTTTCGTGTCAGTATTAGTCATTGATTGAACTGAAATTGGAGCATTTCCTCCAATTTCTAAGTTACCCACTCTAATACTCCTGGTCTTTCTTCTCTTATACATAACTTACAATTTCCTTATTTTTTACTTGGCGAATAGCCTTAAAATATCCTTATAAGTGGCAATTATAAAAAGAACTATCATAAGAGATATTCCGATTAAATACATAAAGTTTATTTTTTCAGCTTCTAAGGGTTTGCCCCTTAATTTTTCTATAACTAAAATTATTATATGCCCTCCATCTAAAATGGGTATAGGAAGAAGATTAAATATTCCTATAAATATACTTAAAATTGCGGTAAAATATAATAAGTTTAAGAAACCTAATTTTGCTGCTTCTCCGGTCATTTGTGCTATACCTAAAGGTCCTGCTATTTCAAGAGGAACTTTTCCAGTAATCATTTCTATGGTGTTAGAAAAAATTAATTTGATAATATTTCCAGTTGCATTTAAGCCCTTGGAAAAGGCTGAAAATATATTAATCTTTTCGACAGATACTTCAAAGGTAATTCCGATTAGACCCCTTTTATAATCATCATCGTATTTCGGAATTACAAAAACATCAACAATTTCCCCTCCCCTATCCAGGGTTATTTGTAATTCTTCTCCTGAACTTTTATTTATAGTATTCGCAATTTTATTGGGGTCTTCCATTTTTATTGAGTTGATTGCGATAATTTTATCCCCGGAAAATATGCCAGCTTGTTCGGCAGGGCCATTTTCAATAACTGTCGATACATAATTGGTAACCACCGGAATCCCATTTACAAAAAATATAAGACTAAATATAACTACTGCAGTTGCAATATTCATAAAAGGTCCTAAGGCCACTATTAATGCTCTAATCCCTAATGATTTCTTATCAAATCTTTGTTCTTCGGGCACTTCTTCATCTGATGTTTTTTTAGGATCTTCCTGCCCCATTTCCCCAGCCATTTTTACATAACCGCCGAGAGGAATTAAGCAGATTAGATATTCTGTTTGGTTTTTTGTAAATCCTAATATTCTTGGTCCGAAACCAAAGGAAAATTTATATACTCTTACTCCGGATGCTTTTGCGGCAATAAAATGACCGAGTTCATGAAAAAATATTAATATACTAAAAACGAATATAAAGGCAATTATAGTTAACATTTTTACTCCAAAATAAATTAGTCGTTAGTGAATAAAACTAGCGTATAGCGTAGAGCGTTTAGCGTATACATTTGGTTATATAGTTAGTTGGTTACCTGGTTAGTTAGTTAATAGATCAGTACAAACCGGTTAACTGATTAACAAGTGATATAATGTGTAACATGTGATAAGTGCTTGTTTTATAATTTCTGAAATTTAGGCTTATTACTTATTACTTGTTACTTGTTTTTTAAATTTAGACAAAAATTTAAAGCTCTTTCCCTGGCCCAATAGTCAGCATCTAAGATATCGTTAATATTAGGATTATACTTTGCTTTGTGTTCTTTCATTGTGTCTTGAATGATTTGAGGAATTGCTAAAAAACCTATTTGATTATTTAAAAAAGCATCAACTGCAATTTCGTTTGCGCCATTTAATACTGCAGGCATTGTTCCCCCAACCTCTAAGGCTTGATAGGCAAGTTGAATACAAGGGAATTTGTTAAAATTTGGTTTTTTAAAAGTTAGTTGGCCTATTTTGGTTAATTCTAAACGTGGAAAGTTATTAATAGTTCTATTAGGATAAAATAAAGCGTACTGGATGGGAATCCTCATATCGTGTTCACCTATTTGAGCTAAAATAGTACCGTCTGTAAATTGAACCATTGAGTGCACATAACTTTGGGGGTGGATTACTATTTCTATCTTATTAGCCGGTATATTAAAAAACCACTTTGCTTCAATTACTTCTAATCCTTTATTCATTAAGGTAGCCGAATCAATAGTAACCTTTTTCCCCATTTTCCAGGTGGGGTGATTCAGCGCGTCCTCAACTGTTACATTTTTTAGAGCAGCTTCGGTAAAATTATAGAGCGCACCCCCGGATGCCGTCAGTATAATTTTTTCAACACAATCTTTTTTCTCATTCTTTAAACATTGTAAAATTGCACTATGTTCACTATCTATTGGTATAATTTTTGCATTTTTAGATATTGCTTCCCTCACTAATAATTCGCCACCTACTACCATTGCTTCTTTGCTGGACAAAGCAATTCTTTTCCCTCTTTTCACTGCTTCAAAAGTAGGTATAAGAGATGCTATGCCGGTGATAGCAACTACAATAATATCGGCTTCTTCTAAGGTTGCTATATTTATTAATCCGTTAGTCCCCCATAATATTTCAATATTATTTTGTTTATCTAAATCCTTTTTCAAATTCCTGGCAATAACTTCATTTTTAACTACTGCTATTTTAGGTTTAAAAAAACTTATCTGTTCCTTAAGAAAAGTCGTATTTTCCCAACCGCTTAGACCTATTACTTCAAATTCATTTGAATATTTTTTTATAACTTCTAAGCTTTGTTGTCCTATCGAACCTGTTGAACCTAATATTACTATTTTTTTCTTCATAATTAGATCCCTTATTTTCAAAGATATTTATTAGTGCAAAATTAACAAAACTATATAATAATAGAATACGGGAGCTGTAAATATTAAACTATCAACACAGTCTAATATTCCCCCATGACCAGGGATTAAAGTCCCTGAATCTTTAACTCCCGAACCTCTTTTCAATACTGATTCAAATAGATCGCCAATTTGTGCTATTATTGCTATAATCAAACCGAGGGAAATTAATTCATTAAAAGTTAAATTTAACCAATTTTTTAAGGCAAATATCCCAGTAATACTAAATATAATCCCCCCAATTGATCCTTCAATAGTTTTTTTGGGGCTTATTTTGGGGAATATTTTATTTTTACCAAAATAAGTACCGATAATATAAGCTCCAATATCATTAACCCAAGTAACAATTAACAGGGAAATAAGATAATAATTTCCATTGGGTAGGTCTTTTATTTTTATCATAAAGGATAACAAATATCCTAAATAAATGCTTCCAAAAATTGTGATGGATATCTCGGCTAATACCTTAGAATAATCTTTTCTAAATAATTGTATAATAAAAGATAATATAATAAAAAAAGTAATAATTATATTTTCAATATAGCAATTCAAGCTATAAACATCATATACTGATACAAAAATAAAGTATAATATTAGTATGGTGCCTAATATGTATGATGGTTTATATCCTTGTTTACCAGCTATGTTGTATAATTCCTTTAATCCCAATAAAGCTATTATTATAACAACGATAAAAAAAGGGAATCCTTCCCAAAATATTGTTAAAAAAGCTAAAAAAACCCCTACAATAGTTGTTGCAGTTCTCTTTATAAAATTATTATACTTTTCCTCCATATTTTCTCACTCTTTTTTGGAAATTTCTTATTGCTTCTACTAAATTATTTTCGTCGAAATCAGGCCAAAAAACAGGAGTTACCCAAAGTTCTGTGTAAGCAATCTGCCAGAGCATAAAATTACTAATTCTCATTTCGCCCGCTGTTCTAATTAGTAGATCGGGATCAGGAAGATTGTGGGTATACAAATTATCTCTAATAGTATTTTCATTAATTTCCTCAATGCTTAATTTTTTATTATCTATTTTTAGTAATATAGATTTTAGTGCATCAACAATTTCAGTTCTTCCACCATAGTTAATAGCAATATTTAAAATAAGTTTATTATTCCTTTTGGTAGAGTTATGCAATTCTTTCATTTTTTCAGTAAGCGAGTTAGGCAGGTTATCTAATCTTCCTATAAAATTTATGTTTATATTATTTTTAATTAAATTATCTTTTTCTTTACCCAGAGCTATTTCAAATAATTTTAGCAGGTAGTTTATTTCGTTTTTAGGACGTTTCCAATTTTCTGTAGAAAAAGCAAAAAGGGTTAATATGGGAATGTGAAAATTTAAACAGCTGGCTACCACTCTTTTAACTGCTTTTACCCCTGCACTGTGCCCTGCACTTCGGGGCAATCCTTTTTTCTTTGCCCACCGACCGTTTCCGTCCATTATTATAGCCAGGTGCTGGGGTAATTTATTCTTATCGAATAATTCATTTTTAGTATTTTTACAATTACTAATAATTATCACCTAAAAAAACCCCCTTAAATTATATTAATGAAAAATAGATTATTATAGATTAAAATTTGAAGGGGGTTATATTTTTTATTCCTTTACTATTGCTTCACTTGGGCAAGCATCGGCACAAGCTCCACAATCTGTACACTTATTTTTATCAATTAGATAAGTTTCTTCTCCTTCAGAAATTGCTTCTGCAGGACATTCATCAACACATATGCCACATTTGATGCATTCCTCAGTAATGTTATAAGCCATTTAAAATCTCCTTTCTTTATTAAATGATTTAAAAAATATTTTTTTATACTTCCATAATTTCTTTTTCTTTAAGCTCTAATAAATTATCAATACTTTTTATAAATTCATCTGTTAATATTTGGACTTTATCTTGGTACTTTTTACATTCATCTTCTGAAATATTGTTTTCTTTCTCCTCTTTTTTTATTGAATCATTCACTTCTCTTCTTGTATTTCTTATGCTTATTTTTCCATTTTCCGCTTCTTTTTTAACCAGTTTTACTAACTCTTTTCTTCTTTCTTCGTTCAGTGGTGGTATGGTAAGTCGAATAATATTACCATCAATAGATGGAGTTAATCCTAAATCAGATTTCCATATAGCTTTTTCAATTTCAGAAAGACAATTTTTATCCCAGGGTTGAATAACTATTAAATTTGATTCTGGAATAGAAATATTTGCAATTTTTTTTAGAGGAGTTAATGTACCATAATAGAATATTTTTATCCGATCTACTAAGTTTGAAGAAGCCCTTCCTGTTCTTATATGAGCAAATTCATCTCTTAATGCTGTAATTGTTTTTTCCATTCTAATCTTTGTTTCATTTAATAAATCCTGCAGCATATCTATTCCCCCTTCACTATTGTCCCTATTTTTTCACCAAATACAACTCTTCTAATATTTCCAACAGTATTAAAATTAAAAACGATTACTGGAATGTTATTTTCCATGCATAAAGAAATGGAGGTTGCATCCATAACCTTTAGGCCTTTATTTAAGAACTCGAGAAATCCTAAACTATTAAATTTTATTGCTTTTGAATTTTTTAATGGGTCGGATTCATATATACCATCAACTTTTGTAGCTTTAAGAATTGCTTCTGCATTTAGTTCAATTGCCCTTAAGGCAGCAGCAGTATCTGTGGTAAAGTAAGGATTCCCTGTTCCGGCAGCCAAAATTACTATTCTATTTTTTTCTAAATGTCTAATTGCCCTTCTTCTGATATATGGTTCTGCAATTGCTTTCATCTCGATTGCAGTTTGTACTCTGGTTTCAATATCTAATTTTTCTAAAGAATCTTGAAGGGCTAAAGCATTAATTATAGTTGCTAACATACCCATATAATCAGCCGAAACTCGATTTATTCCTTTTTCGCTCCCCTCTTGACCTCTAAAGATATTCCCCCCCCCAATTACGACAGCTGTTTGTACTCCAAATTCTCTTATTTCTGCAATTTCTTTAGCGATAAAATTAATCTTTTGGATGTCGATACCATAACCTTTTTCTCCTGAGAGTGATTCGCCACCAAGTTTTAAGAGAATTCTCTTATATGTAGGCTTTTTCATAATTTTTTATCCTTATATGCTAATTTTAGATTTCCTCGCCAAGTTGAAATCTGGCAAATCTTTTAATTACAATATTTTCCCCCAATTTAGCAATTAACTCTAACAATAATTGATTAATATTCTTGCTATTATCTTTAATAAATATCTGTTCCTTTAAACAGTTTTCCTTGAAATATTTTTCCAATTTACCTTCCACAATTTTTTCAATAATCGGAGCAGGTTTGTCTGCTTTTTCTACTTGCGCATAAAATATCTCTTTTTCTTTGTTAATTATACTGCTTGGAACATCTTCTCTGGAAATATATTTAGGATTTGAGGCTGCGATTTGCATAGCTATATCTTTCACGAATTCTTTAAACTCTTTAGTATTAGCTACAAAATCTGTTTCACAATTTATTTCGACTAAAACTCCTATTTTACCGTACAAATGAATGTAGGATTCTACTTTTCCGTTTAGTGCTTGCCGGTTAAATTTTGAAGAAGCTGCATCTATTCCCTTTTTACGTAAATATTCAATTGCTTTTTTCGGGTCTCCCTCAGTTGCTTTTAAGGCATTCTTGCAATCCATCATTCCGGCACTTGTTTTTTTCCGTAATTCCTTAACCATCTGGGCATTAATATTCATCCCTATCTCCTTGTTTCGTTTAAATATATATATTATGCTTTAAATCATTTAAGTTTATTTTTCAATAGCTGATTTCTTTCCTTCAATAACTGCATCAGCTATAACTGAGGAAATTAGTTTTACTGCCCTTATCGCATCATCATTCCCGGGAATCACATAATCAATTTCTTCCGGGTTACAATTTGTATCCACAATTGCTACTATGGGAATAGAAAGTTTAATGGCTTCAGCAACTGCAATCTTCTCTTTTTTGGGGTCAACTACGAATATTGCAGCTGGAAGTTCTTCCATATCTTTGATTCCGGTTAATATCTTTTCAAGTTTTTCTTTTTCTCTTTTTAAGCTTATTACTTCTTTTTTAGGAAGAACTTCAAACATTTTATTATTTTCCATTTCTTCCAATTCATGAAACCTTTTTACTCTTTTCCTAATAGTATCGAAATTAGTTAAAATTCCGCCTAACCATCTATAATTTATATAAAACATACCACATCTCTCAGCTTCATTTTTAATTGCTTCCTGAGCTTGTTTTTTTGTTCCTACAAATAGTATATTACCACCATTGCTAGATATTTCTCTTATAAAATCATATGCTATCTCAACTAACTTTACAGTCTGTTGAAGATCTATAATATAAATATTATTTCTTTCTGTAAAAATATATGGCTTCATCCTGGGATCCCATCGGCGCATTTGGTGACCGAAATGCACCCCTGCTTCTAGCAATTGTTTCATTGAAATTACACTCATCTACCATCCTCCAATTTTCATTTTTATAATCTTATAATTCTATTTTTTATTATCATTCTAAAATTATGATAAGTCGTTATAATTTATATATAATACACCCATAAAATCAAAGATAGTATAACACAGTTTTTTTTCTAAATCAAGAAAATTAA
>JAHIPR010000071.1 GCA_018903015.1 bacterium | reverse complement strand
TTTCATCCTGAAGATATCGATTGGGAAAATCAAGAGTAATCCTCTCCTCAATCCCTAATATCCTGCTTGATTTTACACTCTCTTTTTTTCTGGTCTCCGGATCCCCATGAGGAGTAGGCTCTCCATCAGTTAAATCCACGATGGTAACTCGATGACTTGCTTCGGTGAATTTTAATATGGAACCGCCCATTCCCAATTCCACATCATCGGGATGTGGACCGACAGCTAATATATTAAGCATTTTTTTACCTCACTATCTATAATTTTTTGGTAATAGTCTAACCTCTTTTTCGGGTCGTCCAGATAATTACCAAAAGTACGGTCTTTATCTTTATAAATCATACTAACCGGCAGCTCTTTTACAGTTAGATTGTTTTTATAAGCCTGAATCCAGAGTTGAAGGGGAAGACCATATCCCTTTTCGGTTAATTCTAATTTTTTTAAGCCTTCCATTCGATATACTTTAAACCCACAGAAAGAATCGGTTAGTCCGTAGCCGGTTATCTTATTAATTAGACCGGTGATTTTACGATTAATGGTATATCGGTCTTCGGGCGGGGCAACAATCTGTTTTTGGAAAGACAGATAACGAGAACCAGAAACTATATCAAATTTTTCTTTTTTAATCTCTTTAAAGAATTGAGGGATTAATTCCGGCTCATGTTGTTCATCACAATCTAAAGTCAGAAGATATCGGTAATGATTATCCCGGGCAAAATTAGTTCCACCAATCAAAGATTTGCCGTATCCTTCGTTTTCTGGGTGATTTATAATGATAACTTTCCCTTTGAGTTTAGCACAAGAAGCAATCTCTTCCACAATATCTTTACTATTATCGGTGGAGCCATCATTGATCACTAACAGATCTTCAGGTGAGTATCTTCTTACCTCTCTTAAAACATTAAAAATATATTTCTGTTCATTATAGATGGGGATAAGAATAAGGCTTTCTGTTTTGGGTTGATTATTTATCATATTGTTCATATAAAACATTTTCCTAATATAATTTATAATTTTCCCACTACTGCCCGGGCGATTGAGAAAGAGTGATCATTTATCCTTTTAAGGACATTGATTAGATCTAAATGAACGCCGCTGGTCTTTTGGGAAAGTTCTATCCCTACATTTAAGCGGTTGATATGAGTCTTGCGTAAAGTTATTTCCAAGGAATCGATATATTCTTTCTGATCGATTACTTTTTGAGCCATCCTTTGGTCCTGGAGAGCAAAAGCCCCGATAGCATTTCGAAGATTGTTGTAAACCTCTTGATGCATACTTTTAATCTCTTCTACTCCTTTTTCAGAAAATACCAGACTATGGTCTATCTTTTTTTCCACCAAAGGAATCAAATTTTTATCTATCAAATCTCCGATATGTTCCAGGTCATCGACAATGTACAATAATCTAAATACTTCTTGAGAATGTTCCTCAGAGAGGGTTTCAAAACTTATCTTGGTTAAATATTTTGTTATCTCTCGGGAGAGGTTATCCACAATCATATCTTGTGCGCTTATCTTATCCAGCAGCCTTTCATCATTATTAGTAAATACTTGCATAATATCTAATACCATCTCTTCTACAGCATTAGAAATTCGCAACACCTCTTTGCTGGCCAGATAGAAGGCAATCTCCGGGGTTTTAAGGGCACCCGAATCTAAGAATTTTGGTTTTTGCAAGGATTCCACTTCTTCTGTTTTAGGGATGATCTTTTCTAAAAATTCGGCAAATCTTCCAGTAAAAGGAAGAAAAAACAAGGCATTACCCACAATGATTAAGGCATGAGCATTAGCAATTTGTCGGGGCAAATTTACCGAAGACTTCTGTACCAGAAAAATTATAGAGGGAGTGAGTAAGAAAAATACAATAACTCCTACCAGTTTAAATAATAAGTTTGCTAAAGTCACCCTTTTTGCACTCCTGGAAGCTCCAATACCGGCAAAAAGAATGGTGGAGCAGGAGCCTAAATGCGAACCCAAGATTATAGGTACCGACAGGTTTAATGAAATTAAACCTGTCATGGCCAGTGAAATAGTTAAACCCATAGTAGCGGTACTGCTCTGGATTAGACCGGTAAATAAAGCAGAGGCGAGTAAGGCTAATAAAGGAATATGTTCTAAATTAATTAGCGTTTCTTTAAAAAGGGCGTGGTCTTTGAGAGGGGAGACTGACTCAGACATCACCTTCATTCCCAAAAAGATAAAGCCTACACCCAGTAAGATATTGCCTATAAATCTCTGTTTTCTTTTTTTCCCCAAAAGTTTTAGACCAAAGCCAAGAACAATTATTAAAAGGGCATAGTCGGACACTTTAAAGGCGATTATCTGGGTGGTAAGAGTTGTCCCCATACTTGTTCCCAGCAAAATACTGAGGGTCTGATTTAAACTCATAATCCCGGTATTTACCAGACTTACCAATAGAGTAGAAGCGGCGGTACTACTCTGAATAGTAAAAGTAAGGACAATACCGGTTAATAAAGCGATTAATTTATTCTTGGACAGGGTGCTTAGGATCTGTTTTAGCTTATTCCCGAAGGTACTCTTTAAGCCTTCACTGGTAATTTGCATCCCATATAAGAAGAGAGCCAGACCGCCAATTAGACCCGTTAGAACAAAAAACATGTTATTCTCCCTTTTTATACTTTCCAAATGAAAGTTTAAATATATTTTACAGAACACCTAAATTAAATTAAACAAAATAACTTGATTGTTTAGGAATTTCTTTTTTCGTAAAACCCTGTTTAATAGATGCTCATTTAGCAGGGTAAATAAAATAGTTGTGTTCAAGAATTGAATTGAGTATCTTGTATTTATACTAACAACTAATTTATTTCAGCTTTTTATATAATACCTCGAAAGGATAAATTTGTAAATTTATTATTGTAAATTGTAATTCTCTATGATATTATATAAAAAATTAAATAATAATGGTAGAGAAACAAGAGAGAACCATTTTATTAACCAGGGGGTTAACCCCTTGTATCTGATTTTGGTCAGATATGCCGGTTGGTGAAATGGTTTTTTTATTTGATTAAGAAAGGAATATTTATGAAAGCAGATGCGGTTATTGTAGGCGGCGGAGTAATTGGCATAGCCATTGCCCGAGAGCTATCCAGATTCAATATTAATATAATTCTAATAGAAAAAGAAGATGATGTGGCTATGGGAACCAGCAAGGGTAATTCCGGGATTATTCATGTCGGATATAATGACGATTTTAAAACTTTGAAAGGTGAACTTAATATAAAGTCAAATCCCAAATTTGATAAACTGTGCGCAGACCTAAAAATTCCCTTTAAAAGGATAGGGTCATTGGTGATTGGTTTTTCCGAAGAAGATTT
>JAHIPR010000070.1 GCA_018903015.1 bacterium | reverse complement strand
GAAACCGGGTAGCCGCTGTTATATGAAGTATGCTTTCAATTTCTTCTTTTGAAACCATTTTCTTTTACCTTAATAAATTAACAATTTTTATCATAAGCTGAAATGCAATATTAGGTCTGGCTTGTTGATTTACAGTTCCCGTTATATAGATATCTTTATCGGGGACATAAAAAGCTACTGAACCAGTAGAACCACAATGTCCTATCATATCCGGTATAGGCTTGAATGGAGAAAGAAATCGAGGCATATAAAATTTTTGTATGCCAATTCCATATTTGAAAGGAAAGAAAATATTGTTCCATTTTTCTAGCTCTTTTAGAGTTTCCATAGAAAAAAAATAGCAATTAAAAAAAGCTTTTAAAAATGTCATCTGGTCCTTTGCTGTAGAAATAATATCATTTCTCGTTGAAGTTAAAAAAATCGGAATGTACCGTGGTTCCGACTTATAGTATATTGGAACAAAATTCATATTATTCACATCCTCACACACATACGTTTTTGTTAGATTCAATTCATCAAAAATTATTTTTTTCAAAGCAATATTGATAGGTTCCCCTGTAATGTTTTCAATAATTTTGCTTAAAAGCTGATGATTTGTGTCTATGTATCGTGCCTTACCTTTTTTCCCTGGAGGGAAGCTTGGTTTAATACTTTTTACTTCTGTTATTACTTTATCGATTGGCCATGATTGATCATTACCGTTTATAAGTTCTGTTATTATTTTTTTGCCATTAACACTTTTATCTATAAGATAACAAGGTAGACCGGATGTGTGAGACATAAGATGAGTAATTGTAATGCTATGCGAATAGTCAATCCCTTTATATATGTGTAATCCTGATATTGTCTCTTTTGAAAGATATTTTGCAATACTATCTTCTAAGTGCAGTTTTTTATCTGATTTTAATTTCAAGATTATTGCAGAAATAAATAATTTGTTTATGCTGGCAATATAGTACTGATCATCCTCCTTTATGTTTCCTGATGCACTAATTAAAGTAGTTGAATTATCTTTAGATTCGACACAAAAGACTGCCCCGAAAATATTGTTTTTGGTTGCAACATTCTCTATTAACTTATTTAAAGTTGATTGATTTAGTATTTTCATTATTATTTTCCTTTCTTAATGAAATGCATATTTCATATAACGGTACATCATTTCCTATGTCTCCAGGAGTACTTTATTACTCCCTCTGGGCAATTATCAAAACAGACACCGCATAGAATACATTCTGCATTCTCCATAGAACTGCTTTTTACCATCCTGCTAACCTCCAAACTCATAGGACAATTCTTCTCACATATTTTACATTGTTTGCATTTATCACTTATAGACTCTAAATGAAGCGAAGGCCACTTGAAGTAATTTTTTATTTTAGCTCCAATTACCATAAAGGGTGCCATCCAGCAGATATAATGACAGAAGGCTCTCTTTCCAGCGGCAAACGATAGAATCACGAATAGACCAACAATGGTAAAGTACATTAGGTAAGCAGCAGGTGCAGATACTGATATTCCAGTTTCAGTCAGATGTAATGGGTTTACTGTATGAAATCCTCCAGCTAATATTGCCATAATGATAATAATGCTAATCCAAGAGATCCAAATGAAGTATTTTATCCAATTGAATCTTCCTCCTCGGGCTTTTTTATCGTTGACTGTAAAACACCATTCTTGGATACCGGCTCCTGGGCATACCCAACCGCAGAAAGCTCTACCAAAAAATAGTGATACTATAAATAAAAGTGCGAAGGTAATAAAACTACCTGCAATAATTCCTTGTGCAGCACCGTCAATTATGATGTAAGGAGAAAAATAGTTTATGGTAATGGGAAATAATAAAAACGAAATCAAGATTATAGCTTTTCGGATTTTTTGTCTTCTAGTCATGACTACTACCTCCTTGTTTCTGTGCCGTTTTTCATATAACGTTTGCGTATCATGCGCTGTACTTGTATGGCCCCCCGCATATACGCTGTTAGGCTATGTAAAAATTTCTTAAAAAGACTGCCACCCTAAGGGCGGCTCAATTGACAATTGTTAATTTCTAGATTTCTCCCCCCAAGAGACTGAAAATCGCTAAGACAAGGCCGACTAAGATAACAGTGTAATAGTAAAGCCAAGGTTGTTTGGAACGGTAAAAAAAGTACAAAACACCAATACTGAGTAAACTACCGAGCGAATAAGCAGCTACCGGCCAGCGGTACAAAAATATTCCTAATGTTACGAAAACCACAGCCAACGGCACGGTCATATAAATAGCTTTGTAAAGCGTGCTTAGTTTTGACCGAAAAACAAACCAAGAGACAATGCCAATAATAACTGTGAATAAACCATGCATAGCTGGCGGAAGCCATTGAAAGTTCGTTTCGAAATCTACAGGTGTAAAAAGTTCAATCAGTCCCTTCACCACAGATTGGACGAGAAAGTCAAATATGAATGCAAGGTTTAACAGTATAAAGCCGAATACCGCTACAGCTAGGGCCGATAAAATGTTTTTGACAATCGGATTTTTAAACATTAATTTCTTAGTGAAAAATAAAGTTTTCATATGCCTCCTTTTTAGTTATAGTCTTGATATATAAATACTCTTCCACCAATTTTGGCTAACGTCTTGCGGATAAAAGAAGTTTGCGTAGCAAATTTGGGAAAATTTTTAATTTCCCTTTTATCCGCTGTTATATGTCCCAAAGGGCAAGGTTGCGAAGCAACCGCAGAGTTCCGAACCCCGCCATTAAACAATTCTACTTTTAATTCCATATTTCTCACAGAATTTTTTTGATTTTTCTTCAAGTTCTCTTTGATATTCTTTTGATGGTGCAAAAAAGATTCTATACAAACTTTTGTATTTTGGCACAAGCTCAGGATAATACTTCTCTAAGAATTTATAGTAAAGGGTTTTAGAATCTCCTGGGCTATTTCCAAATAAAGTAAGTCCACCGACAAAAATAAAATCTGCTCCATAATCTTTTACAGTTTTTATCGTCCTATCAAGTTCTTCTTCTGAGTCTGATAAAAAAGGCAATACTGGAATGTAACATACACCTGTAAAAAACCCTTTCTCTTTACATTTCTTCATTGTTTCTAATCTTTCTTTCGGTGTAGGCGCTCCTGGCTCAAGAATCTTTGCTAACTTATCATCCAAAGTTGAAACAGAAAAGGAAATAATTGCACCATGCTTTAATTGGGGCTTCAAGTCATCTGGTAAAATCGCACTTCTATTAATCTCTTTTAATAAATCTAAATCCCTTAAAACAAGTTTTGATTTTGTTGTTATTTCAACAGGAAATTTGTACTTCAGGATTATCTCAAGCAATCTTCTCGTTAGTTTTAATTTCTCTTCAATTTGCATGTAAGGTTCTGTAGAAGAGGATAAAGCAATAATTCCATATTCTTCTTTCTTTGCTCTTCTTGAGAGCTGTTTTCCCAAAAGTTCTGGTGCATTTACTTTTACCGATAAAGTGTTTACCATATTTTCTCCGTATTTACTTCCTCTAATGTAACAATAAATACAATTAAAAGAGCATCCAGAATATGGATTTAAAGTATAATCACATAAAAACCATTCATCTCTTTTCTTTTGTTTGTTTAAAATTGATTTTACTTGGATTTCATTTACCATTTTATCCACCCAATAAAGATTTTAATTCTTCTTGTTGTCCCAAAGATAATTTTTTCATACCATCTTTAATAATCCATTGTGTATTTTTGTTTTTTGACTTCGCCCATTTTCTACATAAACCTAAAACAAATTCTGGATTTTTCTTGCTTATCGCCTTAAGAAGAGCAGCAACAGATTTCTTGACATAAAGGCTATCATCAGTTTTTAGTTTTTCAATTACTGGCAAGACCTTTTCTGGATTTCTTCGTGCAACGCCCCTTAAACCCTCGCTGGCAACCCTTCTGATATTATGGTCCTTGTCCTCGGCCCAAATTATCATTTCACGAATAACTTCATCTTCTTTCTTCTTGCTGATTTCCACCAAGGCAGTAGCCGCATCTTCACGCTTTTTCCAATCTTTATGCGAGGCAAGTTTCCTGATTTCAGGAAGAGCATCGTTCAGAAAATGAATGCCTTTTTCAATTATTCCTATCACATCATCTATCATTGTCCAATATCCTTTAAAAATTCTAAGTATATATTCCTCACACCTTTGTTAGATTCTCTTTTCAATATCTCCTGAAATTTAGGAACAAGTTCTTTTTGCAGTTCAGAATTACTTTTTGCAATTTCTGTTAGGGCGAAAGCCGCCTCCATCTCACCCCTATTATACTATTTGAGTATATTATAAAGAACATTCTTTTCATATTAAAACCTCATCTAATGGTCGCCGTTGAGCAAAAGACTTAACCGGATTATCGTATCCCAATCGAAAGACGTGTTGAGAAACCACATCTGAATCTGGAAGCAGCTTTGCTACCTGGTCTTTTAGTTCAGGAACATCCACAGTCCCACTCAAGGGTTGTACACAAAGTCCGCGCATAGTTGCAGTCAAACAGACCCGCTCAAAAACCTGCCCAACCTTGACCTGTGACGCCCTGTCATTCACGCTTGTACTGAGAACGGCCAGAGCCGGCGCGCTCATGACTAACCTAGTGTCCATCACAACGAATACCGATCTGTGCACTTTCAGGTAGGGTACAACCCATTGCATCAATCTAGTTAACAGCCGAGGGAGGTTAAAAAGGCCCTGCCCGAGCCAGTAGGCACTTTCTCTGCGAAAAGCAGGGTCGGCAATCAAAGTGGTATGTCCGCGAATAAGCAACTCGTTCACACTCCGTTTGGTATCTAGATCGTCTATCACGTGCAGACGGATGCCCTCCTCGACACAGCAATTCTGTAGACGTCTCAGG
Source organism: bacterium (assembly GCA_018903015.1). The sequence continues at coordinate 883 of JAHIPR010000070.1, read as the reverse complement.
TCGCTTTTGGGAATGGGACGCTTTTCGTAGGCTTTGCGATTGGTGTGCCGGTTGGGAATTGCGCGGAACAATGCTGGCTCTCGAAAGGGTGATGGTTGACCGTAGGATATGAATTTGACCGTGACCACCAATTCTTCTTGATTTGGTCGAGGGAAGTAAGTCACCTGATGCCCATAGCCAAAATGCTCGGCGGCGATCAAAAGGTTCTCTAACGCGCAGCCGACTGCAATATGCAAATTCACCTGCTTCGGGTCGCCAACTCTTAGCCAGCGCGTCTTGTCTGCAAAGATCTGAATTTCATCTTCGCTCACCGAGAATTTCCAGGGTTGTGAGTTGTGCCCGGAAGGAGCAAGAATGGCATAGCGCAACAAGAATTCTAGTTTATCCGCGGAACTTCCCTCGTGGGGAAAGTCCTGCTCCTGGATTTGCCAGGGTGTGATTTTAGGATTCCATTTGCTGATTGTTTGTTTTTTTGTCATGTTTAACTCCTAATGTTTTTCTTTAAATCTTTTGCGGGCGTAAGGCAATTTCATATAACGAACAGCGGATAAAAGAAGTTTGTCCGATAGGGCAAATTTGGGTGAATGAAGTGAGACTTTTATCCGCTGTTAGGCGATAGTACGAAGGGGCAGATTAATTAATTCCCTGATTTTGACATTCCTACCCCTCTTAATGTTTTATTGGTCGTTAAAATTCCTTACCCAAGCGATATGCTGATTCTAAATATCTTTTTCTGACCTCGTCATCGAGATGTACTGCATATAAGAAAACATGTTCCACATTTTGAATTCCGCACATATCTGTAAAAATCGCCCGGTCAATCCCTTTCATAGCATCTTCTATGCCTGAAACTTTATAGTGTTCCTCTTCACCCATTGTCGTG
>JAHIPR010000069.1 GCA_018903015.1 bacterium | reverse complement strand
GACAAAAAGAGAAAAAATCTGTAATCTGTAACGTATAACTATTTACTTGTCATATATTACTTATAACTGTTTTTCTATGTCCACTGGCTCCTGGATTCTGGCTCCTGACTACTGATTTTTATCTTTTATTTTCTTAACTAGCTAACCAGGTAACCAGCTAACTAAATGTATACGCTAAACGCTATACGCTCTACGCTCTACGCTATACGCTTTACGCTAATATACGAGATACGAATCTATTTTTCTTTTATTTCCTCTGTTTCCTGCTCAGATGCGGAATCAGAAATTAAATTAACTTTAATCTGAGGAGTTACATCTTTATATAAGTTAACTGGTACAATATGAACACCCAATCTTTTTAAGGATTCTTTTAAATTAAGTTTCTTTTTATCTAATTCAATTCCATGTTCCTTTAACAGAGCTTCTACAATATCTTTGCTGGTTACAGAACCGAAAAGCTTTCCTTCTTCCCCAGCTTTAACTTTAATTTCCAGGGAGATATTATTAATTTTTACTGCTAATTTATTGACTTCCTTTAACTCTCCCTCTCTTTGTTCTGCTTCTCGTTTCTTTAAATATTCTATTTGTTTAAAATTGCTTGCGGTAAAAGAAATTGCTTTACCTTGGGGAATTAAAAAATTACGGGCAAAGCCGTCGCTTACTTCTACTACATTTCCTACTTGTCCAATTTTTTCCATATTTTGTTTCAAAATTATTTTCATATTTTAAGCCTCCCTACTCTATTCTTTATTTATTATAAATTCTTCTACTGCTTTTAGCAATATTTTATTAGTCGATTATTTTCAGCACAAGAAGACACGGCACGCCGTGCCTCTACTAATTACGCATTACTGGCAGACACAAGGTCTGCCCCTACGTATTATACATTATTATTTTTTTTCGATATACGAGATACTAAATTATTCTTTTCTGGCGGTAATTAATCTTCTAAAATCTATCCATATATCTAACATGGCTGCCCAGGTAACAATTTGGGATAAAAGGGGTTGAAAGCACACCAGAATATACACAACCCACCTTAAAAAATTTTTAATTTTAAACCGCTCCAATATAAAACTGGTCAAAGAAAGCCCATAAATCAAAAATACTACTGTAAAAAAAACTTGAATATTTATTCCAATTCTATTTAAAAGAGGTACTTTGTAAACTGTTCCCAGAATTATCAATATCATCCCTAAAAAATAACTCCAAAAAAAAGACTTAGAGGCTCTCCATTTATGAAAGGGTGAAAAGTTAGCTAGTTTATACCCAAACCTCTTTAAAATCAAACGAGTTACCCAGTAATTTAAAATAGTATCAAAAATTGAAGCAAGAATAATCATTCCCGGGAATGCTATCCTAACAATACTGATGGTTTGGGTTAAGGAATCTTTCAGGGTAGCTAATTGTTCTGGAGATAGTCCCATATTGCTATAAAAATTCAAAGATTGAGTTATAATTTTATCTATCTCTTCTATATCAAACAATACGGTATTGAGATCTAAAACCCAAAAGCCGATTAAAAGGATTAAACCTTTAGAAATAAGAGAAGCTATGCTTCCAATGATAATAATATCTGTTAAAGATAATCCTTTTTTTATACCAAAACCTAAAGTTAGCCCTAATATTCCAAAGCCTAATAGGACTATAAGCCCTTGCAGGGGACCAGCTAAAATAGTTACCAAAATCCCTGATATAAAAGCTGAGATAATAGCAAACTTTATGCTATGGCGTAAACATAAAATTATAATCGGAAGAGGGCACAAAAAACTTACCAGTGTACCCAGTAAGGGAATGTAAATACTAATAATAAATAGAACGGCAGTAATTGCTGCTAAAAATGCACCCTCAACCATTGATTTAGTTGGAATTTGATCAGTCAATAAAAGACCTCTTCTTTTTTATTTAAAAAATAAATTCCTATCTCGTATCTCATAAAGAAAATAGAAGTCAGGAGCCAGTAGTCAGAATCCAGAATATTAAACGGTGTGTAGCGTTTAGGTTCTAAACGCAATACGATATACGATATACTAATTTGCTTATTTAGCTACATAAGGAAGAAGTCCTATTTCTCTTGCTCTTTTTACAGCTATAGCCAGCGTACGTTGGTGTCTTGCGCAATTTCCGGTTGCTCTACGAGGTAACATTTTGCCTTGTTCAGTAATAAATTTTCTTAATAAATCTATATCTTTATAATCAGCTAATATTTTATCTTTGCAAAAAAGACAAACTTTCCTTTGTGGTCTTCTAAAAGAATTAAATCGTGTCATTAATTTATATTTTTCCTCCTTTTTAATCTATCTTCTCTTTTTGGTATTTCTTTAAATAATTAATTAGCTATCTTTATTTTGAATTTTTTCTTTATATTGTAGGGTTAATAAATATCTGATAACTCTCTCTTCTAACTTTATAACCCTTTCAAGTTCAGCAATAATTTTTTCATCCACATTAAAATTTAAGACCACATAAATCGCCTCTGTGAAATCCTTAATTTCATAAGCTAACTTTCTTTTGCCCCATTTATTTGTCTTGGTTATTTCTCCCTTTGCGTCGGTAATAAGCTTTTTTAATTTATCCAATAAGGAATCTAATTCTTTGTCTTCTAATTGGGGATTTATAGCAAGCATTATTTCATAACTTCTCATCTGTTACCACCTCCTTTCGGTTTAATCAGCCCCTGAAAGATTCTTCAGGAGCAAGGAAATTAGAAATATAAAACGATTTATATTATACCACAGATATTTTCGTTATCAAGTTTAAAATCCGTATCTCGTATCTCGTGAATCGTATCTCGTAAAGAGAATAAATACCGAGAATCAGAATAAATTCGTATTTGTGTATTGCGTAAAAAGTTAAAGAGAAAGAAAAGATTTAGGACACAAAATTAAAGAATATCTATTTTTTTCTTAATCCCGGGGGATAATTTCTCTGATTTTCTTCTCTAATTTTACCCGGGGAACCAGGACTTTCCTACCACAACAAAGACATTTTAGGCCAATATCAATACCGGTCCTGGTAATTTCCCAATGGAAACCACCGCAAGGATGTTTCTTCTTTAATCTAATAATATCTCCCATTCCTAATTTTAAAGGCATGTTACTATATCCTCATTTACCAATTTGCTAATTACGCAATTTCTGCAGGAGAGAATTGTATTT
>JAHIPR010000068.1 GCA_018903015.1 bacterium | reverse complement strand
TTGTTCAGGCGATAAGAGGAGTATTTGAGGATGGTACCGTTTTAGAATACAATTCCAAAAATCAGCCACTAACAATTTATGGGAAAGAGAAAGCGGAACTGGTAAATGTTCCAGAGTCGAAAGTAAATTCTATTAACACTGACGGTAATATTTCTGAACTTGGTGGATATTATAATGAAGTTAAATACTGGATTGAATGCTTGCAAAATGATAGATATCCTGAAAGAATTACCCCTGAAGATGCAAAAGTATCTTTAGAAATTGTTCTTAAAGAGATAAAATCAGCAGAAATTGGAAAGGAGATTTTTTTATGACGATGCAACTTGGCACAATGGTTCTCATTACTGAAAATATAAATATAAAAGAAAGTTTTGAAGAAGTAGCTAAATTAGGGCTTCAAACCTGTCAGGTTTCTTGCACAGCGGAGCTTATGATGAATAAACTAAAACCGAAAGATATAAGAAAGGCTTCAGAAGAGTTTGGTATTGAAATAAGTTCTTTCTTTTTGGTGTTTGAAGGACAGATTTACAATAGAACAGAAGAAGGAGTTTCAACAGTAGGTTTTATCCCTGAGGAGTATCGTACAAGAAGATTAAAATTGGCAGAAAAATTTTCTGACATGATCTGTGAAATAGGAGTGAAAAGTATTACTTCCCATGTTGGGGCTATACCAAATGATCCAAAAAGTCCTCTATATTTGGAATTTGTTCCATCAATGAAAAAATTCGTTGAATATTGTCAAAAAAATGGTCAGATATTTTGTTTTGAAACTGGGCAGGAATTACCATCAACACTTAAAAGGACGATAATCGATATTGGTGATGATGCTTATGTAAATTTAGACCCAGCTAATTTAATTCTCTACGGTATGGCTCATCCTTTAGATGCGGTGGAAATTCTTGGGGAATATGTAAGAGGTGTGCATGCAAAAGATGCCCTCTGGCCTAATCGTGATGAGGGATTGGGGATTGAAGTTCCAGTTGGAAAGGGTGAAGTCGATTTCCCCTTATTAATTTCCAGATTAAAAGAGAAAGGTTTTAAAGGTCCTATAACTATAGAACGAGAAATATCTGGGGAGCAGCAGAAGAAAGATATTTTAGAAGCAAAGAAATTTTTGCAACCATATTTGTAAAGAAAGGTTATAACATAAATTATGTCTTGCAATTTAATTCCTTTAATAAAACCCCGAACGATTCCTCCGCTTGATGATAATTTTTGTCCAGCTGTTTTATGGAATCATGCTTTTCTGGATGCGGTTCGTTCTTCAGGAGAAGAGCTGCCCCTAACTGTTAGTTTAGAGCGAAACGATGGGGGTGTCTCAATTTTTAAGACACATATTTTTCCTCCGGAACATAAAATGGCTTCGACAAACTTATTATATGTTGAACGCTTGGCAAAAACATTGTTGTGGCTTCGAGGTGGACACAAGTTAACTATAGCAGGATCCGATAAAATTGGGGAATTTATTAAGGAAGTATATTCTTCGAAAGGAAAGCGCGCTTTTGATATAAATTTAATGTCTAATATATACGGAAAACCTTTTACGGTAGAAATTAGCAATACCAAAAATATCTTTCCTGCTAAAGAAAAGTCAATTCCCTTGGGTGGTCATCTTGAAGGATGTCGTATCGGTTTTGACCTGGGGGCAAGTGATAGAAAGGTGAGTGCAGTTATAGATGGAAAAGCAGTTTTTAGCGAGGAAGTGGTTTGGGGTCCACGAAACCAAAGTGATCCACGATATCATTATCACGAAATTATGTCTATGCTACATCGTGCTGCGGGTCACATGCCCCGTGTTGATGCTATAGGAGGAAGCTCCGCAGGAATTTATATAAATAACCGAGTAATGAATGCCTCAATATTTCGTGGAATTTCTCCTGAACTTTTTGAAAAAAAAGTAAAAAATATTTTTTTAGATATACAAAAAGAGTGGGGAGTTCCTTTTGAGATAATAAATGATGGAGAAGTTACTGCCTTAGCTGGTTCTATGTCCTTGAAAACAAATTCAGTATTAGGTATCGCTATGGGTTCTAGTGAAGCAGGAGGATACATCAATAAAGATGGAAACATTACTGGATGGTTAAATGAATTGGCTTTTGTGCCTATTGATTTCAATACTGAAGCACCTGTTGATGAGTGGTCTGGTGATCGAGGATGTGGAGTCCAATATTTCTCACAAGTAGCGGTTATACGACTTGCCGAAATGGCAGGGATTGCCCTTAATGAAAAACAAACTCCTGCCGAAAAATTAAAATTTGTTCAGATGCTAATGAGCAAAGGAGATGACCGAGCAAAAAAAGTCTTTGAAACAATTGGCTGCTATTTGGGTTATGGCATTGCTTATTATGCAGATTTTTATGATATAAAACATATATTAATATTGGGTCGGGTTACCTCTGGAGAGGGCGGTCATATAATTCTACAAAAAGCAGAGCAGGTGCTAAAAGAAGAATTTCCAGAATTATTTGAAAATATTTCTTTACACCTTCCTGATGAATCTATTAGGAGGGTAGGCCAATCCATTGCTGCTGCAAGTTTGCCTACTTTACCATAGATTATATTAACAAGAAGCGGAGAGTAAGATGATTAATGAAAACAAAAGAATTATTATAATAAATGGTACAATTATCACTCCATTTCACTTGGTCAGCGGTAAGGCTATCATTGTAGAAAAAGGAAGAATTAGAGAAATAATGAACGAAGAAGAGCTAAGTACTGCTACATTGACAGGAGCAGAGGTCATTGAAGGTAAAGATAAATTTATAGTTCCCGGCTATATTGATATACATGTTCATGGTGGTGGTGGTTCAGATGTAATGGATGGAGACTATGAAGCCATAAACCAGATTGCCATTGCTCATTCTCATTTTGGTACCACGTCGTTTCTTCCCACTACAATGACTATGAGTAAAGATAAAATCATTAGAAGTCTTCGGAGCATTTGTGAGGCAGTAAAAAAAGGAACTGCGGGTGCTGAAATTTTAGGGATACATATGGAAGGACCTTATATTAACCCTGAAAAGAAAGGGGCTCAAAAAGAAGAGGATATTAAAAAAATTTCCATTGAGGAGTTCTTGGAATTTAATCAGGCTTCGGGCAATTTAATTCGTTTGGTAACTATTGCGCCAGAAATGCTAGGAGCAATTGGTCTTATTAAATATTTATATAAACAGGGAATTATTGCTTCGGTGGGGCATACTAATGCCACTTATGTACAGACCCAAGCTGGTATTCAGGCCGGACTATCTCATGTCACCCATGTTTTTAATGCTATGAGAGAACTGCACCATCGGGAGCCGGGTGTGGTAGGAGCGGCTTTGACTTCTCCGGAATTAACAGTAGAGGTTATTGCTGATGGTATACATATCCACCCAATTGTATTGAAAATATTAACTAAAATTAAAGAAGGCGAAAAAATAGTCTTAATTACTGATGCCATGAGGGCAAC
>JAHIPR010000067.1 GCA_018903015.1 bacterium | reverse complement strand
TTTAGCATTATTTTTAAAATTGTTTAGCTCTCCTCCCACTACTATGGTAGGATCGAAACCGCTTTTTTCTAATAATAGACCTATCATGGAAGCAGTGGTGCTCTTACCGTGTGTACCGGCAATGGCTATTCCATATTTATTGTCCATAAGTCTTGCCAGCATCTCAGCCCTTTTGATTATGTGAATTTTCTTAGTCTTGGCACTACTTATTTCTAGATTAGATTCGGGGATTGCCGATGAAACTACTATTAAATCTGCTCCTTCTACATTATCCATATTATGACCCATAAAAATAGTTGCACCTTTATCAGCCAATCTTTTAGTTATCTTTGAAGTTACAATATCGGAACCACTGATCTTATGACCTAAATCAAGAAAAATTGAGGCTAAGCCGCTCATTCCTGATCCACCAATTCCAATAAAATGTATATGTAATTTTTTTTCATTCATCAAATATAATTCCACCTCTATTCGTATTTCGTATATAGTATATCGTTTTTAAAACCACTTTTCACTTTTATTTTTTCGATATACGATATACGATATACTTTTTATATATTTTTTAATTTTTTTTAATGTAATCAGAAATATAGTCCACTATTTTCTTAGCTGAATTCACATTACTTAATTCTCTGCTCTTCTTAGCCATCATCTCTAATTTATTTTTATTTTTTAATAAATCTAGTAAAACCTGGGCTAATTTTTCTCCGGATAAATCTTTTTCTAAAATTAATATTGCAGCCCCTTCTCTTTCAAAAATTTTAGCGTTGATTCCCTGGTGATCATGGGTAGCATAAGGGTAAGGTATTAAAATTGCCGGTAAACCATAGGCCCCAATCTCAGCTAAAGTTGTAGCTCCCGCTCGACAGATTACTAAATTAGCCAGTGAGTAGGCTTTTTCAATATCATGCAGATAAGATTCTACCGAAAATATTTTATGGTCTTCTCCCACTATTTCCATCATGTTATCATAATCATCTTGCCCGCTAATCAATAAAACTTGCCAGTCGTTTTTTATAACCTCTTTTATTAAATCGATACCTCCCAGAACAGCTCTATTAATTGAGGCTGCTCCCTTACTACCTCCCAATACCAATATAGTTTTTTTTGAAGAATCAAGGTTAACTTTTTTATACTCTCTGTCTGTGCCTTGTTTAATGTTTTTAAAACGTATGGGATTGCCCGTAAAAATCAATTTTGCTTTATTACTAAAATATTTTTTTGACTGATTAAAGCTTAAAAATGTTGCTCTGGCAATACGAGATAAAAATTTATTGGTAATCCCGGGTATTACATTCTGCTCATGAACAAAAGTTGGAATACCTAATATCGCGGCTATCAAAACAACCGAGCCGCTTACATAGCCCCCCGTTCCAATAACTATATCCGGTTTATACTTTTTTATAATTTTATATGAGTGAAATAAAGAAACTAAAAAAATGACCATAGCCGCTAAATTTTCAAAACATATTTTTCCTTGGATCCCCCGGGCTTTAATTTTTATAATTTTAAAACCTTCCCGAGGAACAAGTTTTGATTCCATGCCCCTTTCAGTTCCTACAAATAAAATATCGTTTTTTATGTCTCTGTCTTTTATCTCGTAAGCTAAACTAATTCCTGGATATATATGCCCCCCTGTTCCGCCACCCGAAATTATCACCTTTAATGCCATCAATTACGCTCCCTATTCTATTGTTTTATACCGGGAAATATTTAATAAAATTCCCGCGCAAAACATATTTACAATTAGAGATGAACCCCCATAGCTGATAAAGGGTAAAGTAATGCCAGTAGTGGGAATCATCTTGGTTACCACGCCAATATTTATAATGCTTTGAAAAACTATCATAGAAGTAATGCCCGCAGCCAGTAAAGTTCCAAATTGGTCAGAAGTATCTAAGGCTATCCTGAATCCACGCCACAACAATATTGTAAAGAGAATAATTATTACTACAGTACCTATAAACCCTAATTCCTCACCGATTATAGAGAAAATAAAGTCAGTATGTTGGTCGGGAAGATAGAAATATTTTTGTTTGCTCTCTGCCAATCCGATTCCAAAAATTCCCCCGCTCCCTAAGGCTAATAGAGATTGAATTATATGAAACCCGCTATCTAGAGGGTCTTTCCATGGATCCAAAAAGGAGAGCAATCTCACTCTTCTATATTCTTCTCTTGATAATATTAAAATTCCCAAGGGGATTGCTACAACTATCAAGGCATAAAGCTGAATTACCCTGGTACCCCCAATAAATAACATAATAAAAGAAATACACAAAATAATTAGGGAAGTGCTAAAATCTGGTTCATTCAAGATTAATAAAAACATGACTAACATAATAATTAAAGTGGGTAATACCCCTCTAATAAAGGTTTTTATATCTTTTACTTGTTTTCTGGTTAAAGATTCTGCCATATATAGGATTAAAGCAAATTTAGCAATTTCGGAAGGTTGAAAAGAAAAAAATCCTATCTTAATCCATCTACTTGCCCCACCGGCAGCCCTCCCGATACTGGGAACATATACCATCGATAGCAATGCAATGGATAAAATTAAGGTAGGCAGAGCAAATTTTTTATAATAATGATAATCGGTATATATAGCGAAAAAAAATGTTATTAAAGCTATTATAGTGTAAATTAATTGTCTTTTTAAAAAATAATAACTATCTCCATACCATTTATAAGCCATAATGTAACTTGAACTAAAAACCATACATAGGCCAACAGCCATAAGTAAAATTACTACTATAAAAAGCCATAAATCAGGAGATTTTTTTTCTATTAACATCTCATTACAACTCCATACTTAGTCGTTAGTAATAGTTAGCGTAGAGCGTACAGCGTTTAGCGTTTAGCATTTTTAGCGTAGAGCGTATAGCGTTTAGCGTATAGGATAAATCATTCTGTATAGCATACTGCCAACTTCTTTTATAAGATTTTCAATAATTTCATTTTTATTCATATAATTTAAATCAAGAGATAATAAATACTGAGTCTCTAATTCCAACAATGAAGCATAGGCTATAGATAAAAATTGTTGATATTCTGCTTTATGTTTCCTTCCATATCCTTCAGCCATATTTGAAGGTAAAGAAATTGCTGCTTTTCTCATCTGTTGAGTCAAACCATATATTTCATGTCTTGGGAAAGCTTTGGTAATTTTATATACTTCTAAGACTAATCTATAAGCCTTTTGCCAAACTATTAAATCTTTAAAACTTTTTGTTTTCAATATATATTCCCTATCAACCTGTATTAATTCAGTATATAATTAAAATGTCTGTTTAAACTCTACGCTGTACGCTAAACGCTATACGCTAATCTTACTCTACGTTCCACGCTAGAAATAGCTAATTAAACCAATAAAACCCAGAATTAACCCCGCTATCCAAAATCTAATAATAATTTTAGGTTCTTTCCAACCACAAAGCTCAAAATGGTGATGAATAGGACTCATCTTAAAAATTATTTTACCCCTTAATTTTACCGAAACAACCTGAAGTATCACTGATAAGGTTTCAATCGCAAATACCCCACCTATTATCAGTAAAAACAATTCTGTTCTGGTAAAAATTGCTACCGAAGCAAGCGCTCCGCCTAAAGCCAAAGAACCTACATCTCCTAAAAATATCCGGGCTGGATAAAAATTATAGATTAAAAAACCAAAAGAGGTAAAGGCAACTATCAGGGAAAACAAGCTCATGGGCAATATATTTTGGACATAGGCAATTAAAGCAAAACTTAGCATGGCAATAATTATTAACCCGGCTGCCAGCCCATCTAAGCCGTCGGTTAAATTTACCGCATTAACCGAACTAACCAATACTAAAACTACAAAAGGAATAAACATTCTGCCCAAATTTATACTGTTTTTGAAAAAAGGAAGCCAAATTTCTGTACCTAAATCAGTGTTTTGTTGGACACAATAGGTAACTATTAAAGCAAAGATAATTTGAAGGAACAACTTCTGCATAGTAAGAAGACCCAATGATCGTTTCTTAACATATTTTATTAAATCATCAATTAAACCGATAAGACCAAAACCGACAGTGGCAACTAACGACCATAAAACATATTTATTGTAAGGAACAAGGAACCAAACTATTATTACTAAAGCTAGAATAACTATTACTCCTCCCATGGTGGGCGTTCCTATTTTATGTTGATGAAGATCTGGCCCTTCCTGACGAATTTTCTGTCCCATATTATGTTTTTTTAAATATTTTATAAATAACGGCAGAGCAATAACCGGAATTATAAACGAAACTAATAAAGTTAAGGGCCAATAGGTCATTATCTCCTCCTTAGGCAGGATTATTTTTTTGATACTCTTTTTGCCAAAATTCTAAAATATCTTCCATTTTCATTTCTCGAGAACCTTTTAATAGGATAAAATCTCCGGGTTTGGTCAGACTTAATAGCTTTTTGACTAAATTCATCTTCTCATTTTTCTCAAAAGAAAAAACTCTTTCTTTTACCATCCCCTCTTCTTTGGAAGACTGAGCAATTATCTTTCCCCCCTGACCCACAGTTATTAGGGCATCAATAGACAATTTTGCTACTTCTTTTCCTATTTCCCGGTGGTAAAAGTCGGTCTTTTCTCCTAATTCCAGCATGTCTCCTAAAATAGCTATCTTTCTATTGTTTCGCGCAACTTCTGCTAAAGTTTCCAAAGCGCTTTTTACTGATAAGGGATTCGCATTATAAGAATCATTCAATATTTTAATACCATTATAAAAGTTGCTCAATTGCATATGCAGGTCTAATGGTTTAAAAGAAGATAATCCTCTTTCAATTAAATCCAATTCTATTCCCAGGGCAAAAGCGACCGCAGAAGCAGCAAGGGCATTATAAATATTATGCCTTCCCAATAAGGGAAAATATATTTCTTTGCTTTTACCATTTTGCACTTCAAGGGCAAATCTCATTCCTTTATCACTGACTATTCTGATATTACGAGCCATAATTTCACTCTTATTCTCAATGCCAAAGGTATATACCTTCTTGTCTTTAACAATTTTTGACATCTTAAAAAAATAAGGGTCGTCTCTGTTTAGAATAGCTATACCGTCTTTATCCAATGATTGTAATAATTCCGATTTAGCCTTAAAAATATTATCTTTTGAGCCTAATAGACCGATGTGAGCTTCTCCGATATTAGTAATCACTGCTAAATCAGGAGGAATAAAATTGGTAAGAGTTCTTATTTCACCCAAACCCCTCATTCCCATCTCTGCCACTAATAGCTTATGTAATTTAGTAAGCTGCAGCAGAGTGAGAGGAATTCCGATTTCATTATTGTAATTTCCAGAGGTTTTTAAAAGAGGAAATTTCTGAGATAAGATATGAGCAATAATTTCTTTGGTCGTGGTCTTTCCGTTACTACCGGTTATACAAATATTAAAAGTTCTAAATTTGTCCTTATAGTGCTTGGACCAATCCTGCAGGGCAGAAAGAGTATCCTTTACTTCTATGATTATTTTATTTTTATCTATTTGCTCATTCTGTAATAAAGTGCTCGCACCTTTACAGATTACTACCCCAACCGCTCCCTTGTTGAAAGCTTCAATAATAAAATTATGTCCATCGAAATTGGCTCCAATTATGGCAAAAAATAAATCACCGGGAGTTAAAGTTCGGCTATCTATGGAAATCCTGTTTATTAAGCAATCCTGGTCTCCCTGAATTATCTTTCCCGAGACAACTTTTATTAACTCTCCAATTTTACAATTTTCCAATCTTTTATCTCCCTGTAAAAATATTTTTCACTACTTCTTCATCATTATGATGGATAACTCTGTTATGATAAATCTGCTCATTCTCGGGTCCTTTTCCGGCTATTAATACTATATCCCCTTCTTCGGCTTTTTCTAAAGCATGTTTAATAGCCTCTACCCGATCAGTAATTATAATATAATCTTTATCTGTTTTTTTAACCCCTGCCTCAATCTCTCGTGCAATTTTCACAGGGTCTTCACTTTTAGGATTATCAGCAGTTATTACTAGGTAATCACTATATGTTCCTATAACTTCTCCCATGGTAGCTCTTACCTTATTATATTTCTCTCCACCATGTCCAAATACAGTAATTAGTTTATGGGGAGCAAAATTACGTAAATTCTGCAATATACTTCCTAATCCATGATAATTGTGAGCAAAATCTATAACAATAGTATAATTCTGACCATATTCAAGTAACTTATATCTCCCCGGAGCTCCATAAAATTTACTAAAAGCTCTGGAAATTATGTTAAGGGGGATATCCTGAGTAATCGCTGTTGCTATAGCTGCCAAAGCATTATATACATTGTATTTCCCGCCAAAATTTAAGAATATCTCAGTATCCCCAATAGGTGTTTCCACCATAAATGACAAACTTTTAAGCTTCATTTTTATTTTCTTGGCTCTAACCTTAGCTTCTTTTTCTATTCCGTAAGTAATTAAATTAACCTTATTACAATCTATAAAATCTTTACTGTGCTCTACATCAATATTAATTATTGCAAATTTTTTAGAAGCCTCTTTCTTGCTTCTATTTAAACTTAAAAATAATTTTTTCTTGGCTTTTAAATAATTAGAAAAGTTTTTATGAATTTCGAAATGCTCCTTGCTGATATTAGTAAAGATGGCTGCATCAAAATCACATCCTTCTACGCGGGATAATTGCAAGGCATGGGAAGACACTTCCATCACTGTATAATTATTCTTTTGTTCAACCATTTCTTTAAGCGCCTTCTGTAAATCTACTGATTCCATGGTAGTCATCTTAGAGGAGTTGATATTATCGCCGATTATATTTTGAGCAGTACCCAAAAGTGCGGTTTTAAAACCTGCTTCCTGAAAAATGGCTCTTAACATATAAGTAATGGTAGTTTTACCGTTTGTTCCTGTAACTCCAATTAATTTTAATTTTCGCGAAGGGAAACCGTAAAATTGATTAGCTAAAATGGCTAGGGCTTTACGACTATTATCTACCCTTATTATAGTAATACCCGGCCGGAGAGGAATTTCTTTTTCTACTACCAGTGCAACAGCTCCTCTGTTAATGGCTTCATCGATAAAATTATGTCCATCAAAGGTGAAACCTTTTATGCATATAAATAAAAAATCTCTCTTTATTTCCCGAGAGTTGTGATAAATTCCTTTGATATTTAAATTTAAATCACCAATAATTTCCTTAACTTTCAGGTTAGTTGTCAGTTCACTCAACTTCATAAAAAATACCTCAATATTATAAATAGCGTATAGCGTACAGCGTTTAGCGTATAGTATGAAAGATAAGACGCCTGTCCTCTAGTTAAATCTCGTATATAGTATATCGTATCGCCTATTGCGTTTCAATGTGTGTTAGGGGCGATCCTTTGATACGTTTGACCAACTAAAAACTTAAAGTGTAAAGCGAAAAACTATACAGCGTAGAGCGTACAGCGTTTAGCGTATAGGAAAAAATACTCTGTACAACATTTTTTTCTTATCTTTTTTTATTGCTCATATCTTTTGTCATGGCAATGAAAATTGGAATCCGTCTTTTTTTTTATCTTTTAACACTGGATTCCCACTTTCGTGGGAATGACAGAAGAGTGTATAATTTTACACTTTTTGCTTTTTGTTTTAGATTTTTTAATACAATTATATAAACTACTACTTTTTTTATTTTTAGTTTTGCGCTATGATTTTGCGCTTTGCGCTTTTAATTTTTCGCTATATTCCCTATACGCTCCACGCTATACGCTAATTTCACTCTACGCTGTACGCTGTACGCTCCACGCTATTCATTGGTTGGAACCGATAAGTAAGGAAGAACCTTGGAAGCAATCTCCTGAAAAACCGGAGCGGCTACTGTTCCACCGTAATAACTCCCCTTGGGTTCATCTAATAAAACTAAGATGGATATCTTAGGATTATCTGTAGGAACATAACCCACAAACCAGGAGCTGTATTTATCTTTAGAATATTTACCGGTAGAAAAATCAAATTTTTGAGAAGTCCCGGTTTTCCCTGCTGCCTGGTATCCTGCAAGCTTAGCCCTTGTACCAGTTCCATCATTCACTACTTGTTCTAATATTTTGGTCATGGTTAAAGCAGTATCAACCGATACTACCTGTCTTACTGGCTTTGGTTTAAATATTTTAATCTTCTTTTGCGCAGAATCTATTATTTCCTTTACTAGCATCGGTTTCATCAAAGTCCCTCGGTTAGCTATAGCCGATATAGCCATTATCAACTGAATGGGAGTTACAGAAATTTCTTGACCTATAGATAAGGAAGCCAGGGAAATTTTTGACCAATCCTTTGTGCTTCTTACCAAGCCATTTATTTCACCAGGTAAACTTATTTCAGTTAATGTCCCAAACCCGAATCTTCTAATCGACTTTTCAAATACTTTTTCATCTAATCTTGTCCCGGTTTGAATTACTCCTATATTACAGGAATTTTTTACTATATCGGTAAGAT
>JAHIPR010000066.1 GCA_018903015.1 bacterium | reverse complement strand
ATAAGTTTATTTTTTGATATAAATTTCCATGCATCCTTTTTATATTTTATTTCCCAATTCATAACCTCAATTTCCTCGAAACAGCAATGTCCTCTTCATCGTTCTTAGCTAGATCTTTTCCATACAAATTTTCGATTTCTTTCTGTTCTTCCCTTGATACATATGGTAAAAATTCTAATTTCATTCTTATTAAAAATTCTCCTAAAGCACTTTCTATTTCATTTTTCACTATATTTCTAATTTTTTCTTCAGAAATTGCATTTGTCATAATTTAATTTACCTCCTTTAGAAATTTCATTCATGAACACAGGGGACGGTTCTCTGTATCATTTTGTATTTAATATTTTATTGTTTCGCTTTACAAAAATAGATATATTATTCATTTACCGTTATTTTATCAGTTTTTTATTTAATTTGCCAATAAATTATAATATAGTATCGAGTTAAGAAAGAAAAAGAAAAGATAGAAAAAAGTAGCATTCTTCTTTTTATCTAACTACCCCGCTAAAGTTTACACTAACATTTACCGATTGACCTAGGGAATAAAAATCGTGCATTTACCGTGCATTTATTTTAAAATGTAAGATATAGCTCTTTCTCTTCCCTGTTTTCTGATTAGTCTTTTCTCAAGTAGATCATTTAAATCTTTATTTGCTTGTCTAGGAGATATAATCTCATTCGCTCCGGTTGTTCCCCGAATCTCTCTGTTCGTCCCAGATTCGTCCCAATCATACCAACATGAAAATTTTGTCTAAGGTAGTTATTATTTTTCTCTAAGATTTTCTTTATTTCAACGATATTCATATCGCTCAGCTCTTATTCTCCTTGTTTAAGCGGGATATGGTAACATGGTGAATTATCACTTTAATTTTCATATTTTTTAAATACCTCCTATAGTTGTGAGGTACAAATTACAAGTTGCAAGATAAACAGATAGTTGTCGGTTTTGGTTGTCGGTTTTCAGTTAATGAAAAATACAAAATCAGGTTACTATCTATGCAGTTAATGTTCAGGATGTGAACTTGAGTAGATTATAGTATATGCGGTGGGGGGAAGTCAAGCGAAATAAGTTGCAAACAAGTTGCAAGATGAGATTGCCACGCGTGTTTTCGGCAAACAATGGCAGAAAAGTGGAAATTAATTATTTATATTTTTTAAAACCTGCCTAATGATCTTTGGGTGCAATATCTTGCCCTTATGAAAGGGAACAACTATTCTTTTATTATCTTTTTTATATATTTTATGACTACCTTTAATTCTAATTATCTCAAATCCAGCATTTAGTAATAATTTTTCTGCCTTTTAACTTGTTAACCTTGGTAGTTTAGCCAATTCTCACCTCTAAAGATGTAGTTAATATTTCTTTACTTAAAAATGTTTTTATTTCGTCTTTTGACAATGTCTCTAAATATAGTTCGATAGCCTCTTTTATATTGCTTAAAACTTCCTCTAAAGAATCGCCTTGTGTTTGACAACCTTCTAATTCGGGGCAGCAAGCATAATAACCATGTTCATCCTTCTCAATGGTTACATTGACCTTATATGGTCCACTCAATTTTTTTACCTCCTTTTAATCTGTATGTAAATGTATTGTATAATAATAAAGACTTATTTAAATTAATGAATATGTATCGTTTGTTTTATAATATAAAATTTTTATAAATATGTAAATTCCCGCAGAAAAATTTATCTTTTTTAATGAGATTCAATTTTCTTAAAGTCTCTTTGGGGGTTATATCTGGATTTATCTCTAATCTCCTTTCAAAACTCGCTCTTTCTAAGAATTTTTTTACTTTAATATTGTCGATATCGTCTAAGGTGGCTTCTTTGCAGATTTGAGAATCAAAATACAGTCTACCGGTCAAATTAGTCGCTAGTGAATAGTCGTTAGTATTTAGTATTTAGTAAGAAAAATACAGATAATAGATACGGGATTAGTTTCCGGATATCAATTATACTGTTTCCGCTTCGTCCACCAACCGTTTCCAGAATGATTCAACGTTTAATTTTTTTACCCACTGTTCCAGGTAATCTATATCTAATTTCCCATACTGTACTTCATAAACCCGCAAGGCATCTGTAAATTGCTTCTCACTTCCGCCGGAGAGTTTTGCCCATCTCAATTTAGCTAAGATTGTATCTTCCGGACTTGAAATTAGTATTTTTAACCCCATAAACTCTTCACTAATCTTGCGTAAAAAACGCGACTGGTCAAAAGGTTCGTCAGTTAATATCCAAAAGTCAACTTTATCGCCGGTGTTTAGATCAATTAGATTAAACATACTCTGCCTTTTAATTGCATCAAGAATGTTATCTTCATCTAAATAAAAATCTGGTGGAGGAAAAGCTTCGACTAATCTTTTTGCTACTGACTTCTGAATGGCAATAACCATATCTATGTCATGGGTAGACCGTGGTTCACCCTGTAAACTTGAAACAACAGAACCTGTTATCATATATGGGATTCCAGCTTGATTAAGTACTTGAATAACCTTTTTTAATAATTCCTGTTGTGACATTTATCCAGACGCCCTAAAAGTATTTTTTTAAATTCCTTATCGTTAAGATTCGGAAACCTCTTGTGTAACCCATGAATAAAAAGCTGCCTGGTAAATTCAGACAACTCAAATGCTTTAAGCAATCTTTTTTCAGGTGGCATTTGACGAAGCACCTGAAGGTATATCTTATAATTTGGACGTTTTTTAATATCTATAGTTGCAACCCCTTCCTTTTCTTTTTTGTAATTCCTTTTAAATAAGATAATCTTTTTTTAATTTGCTGATTTACCAGACTTACTTGGTCTTCCCCGGTCTGCCGGTCTGCCGGTCGGGGGAAATACAGAGAATAATTTGTTCCTCTTGTTCTTTTTATAAAACCATCTTACACTATTTTTATCCTTCTGACAAGGGAGATTGTTATTAGAAAAGAAAGGTGCGAGGTGCAAGTAGAGTAATGAGTAATAAGTGATGAGTGATGAAGAAAAAGATGTGAGAAGGAATGGTCTATTTTAACATTTCACTTAATAATAAAACTTTTATTTCTGATATTTTTTTCAAAGTTGCGTCATTAGTAATAAATATATCAGCTTTTGCCTCTAAGGAGGTAGCTATCTGAATAGCATCGGGAGTGTTAATATTATAATTGGCTCTTAAACCGGAAGCAATATCAGCGATATTTTCATTAAGTTCCTTCACCTGTAAATTAGGAAAGGTTTCAAACAATAATTTATATCTCTCAGTAAGAAGTAAATTATTCTCTTTTTTGGGTTTAACCAAAATTTCTAATAAAGTTAGTATAGAGGTAATGCCCTTAAAATTTCCTTTTTCCAAACTTTCAAAAATAGAAAAAGTCAGGGGAGAATATAGCTGATTCTCTTCAAAGTGATAAATAAATACCATAGTATCCAGCCCTATGATCTTTCCCTTTAACTTTAACTCTTCCACGTTTCCCTTTCCTTTCGGACATATTCAGTTGCATCTATGCCTCTCCAAGTCTCTTTCCCTAAGCCCAAGGAATATTTGGCGTAATTTTTTGGTTGGGGGTAGATAATTATTTTTTCGTTGTTAGCTTTTACAATTAACTTGTCCCCAGCCTTAAGATTTAAATTTTTACGGGCTTCTCGAGGAATAACAATTTGATATTTACTACTGATTTTTATTGTAGTCTTCATTTTTATACCTTCTTTTACTTATATCTTT
>JAHIPR010000065.1 GCA_018903015.1 bacterium | reverse complement strand
TCCTTTAAACTTTCTATCCTTTTTAAAATACTGCTTAATAAAAGAACCAGCACAATTATTCCGATTAATTTAATAGTTACCGGGTCCATTATAGCCTGTAAAAAATTAATTCCCATTTCTTTGGGGTTCAATCCGAATAATAACCCTAATAACAAGGAGGCCAGCAGTATAATATATCCTAAATTCCATTTCTTTCTTATTAAGAAAATGATTACTGCGATTACTACTAATAATTTTATAATTTCTGTCACTTTAATCTCACCAATTTATTCTTTCTGCGATTTATTTTTTATTTCTTTCTGCGTTTCTTTCTTTATTTTCTTTTTCTCCTCTTTAAATTTAATTCCCTGAACATTAACATCAACCTTAAGAACTTTTAGGTCGGTCATGGAACAGATAGCGTTTTTCACTTTATGTTGTACCTCTTCAGCTACTTTAAAAATTCCTACTTCGTAAGCGGTAATAATAGGAATGGTAATTGCTGCTTCTCCCGGTTTCATCCGCACTTCCACCCCTTTAGCCAGGTCCTTCCGGGACAATATATTAGGTGCTTTACCTCTATATCCGCTGGTAATACCGACTACTCCTCTAATTTTTATAGTTTCTAAAGCAGCAATTACAGCTACTACCTCTTTGGAAACCGTTACATTTCCTAATTCTTGTTCTTGGGGATTGTCTTTAATAACCTGTTTATCTGACATTTTATTCACCACCCATTTTTAAAACTTTTTTACACTATTTTTTTGTCTTCGTAAAATATTTTATCTATGTGTATCTTGATTTCTTTTGTTTCTATCCCACTTGTTTCCAAGAGATATTCTTTTAACTTTCGTTGAATTTTCTCCGAAAGTTCAGGGAT
Source organism: bacterium (assembly GCA_018903015.1). The sequence goes on along the minus strand of JAHIPR010000065.1, from coordinate 2,666 downwards.
ATTTACATCCTGCTTTACAGAAAGATGAAGATCTATGTTTATCCCCCCTGACTTTAAAATATTAACCTCTGGCTTGGTTTCCGTAATCTCTCCCATCCCTTTAACCACTTTTAAAGCCAAATATCTTATAGACCCAATAGAAATTTTAATTTCCCCAAATGAGGTCTTTTGAACTACGGATAAATTTCCCTTACCAATTTGGGCTTTTTGCCAGATTAAATAAACAGCTAAAAAAATTAATAAACTCCCTATTAAACCCAGGGTAATTTGGTTGAAGAGATTGGAGTAGATCAAATAATTTGTTTTAAAGAAAAAACTTTCCAAGGAAAATAATCTCAAAGAAAGAGCCAAAAAAATCCCGGAGATAAAAACTATAACCACTAAAAACAAAACAAAAATTAAATTATTAAAACTCTCTTTACTCATTTTAAACCATCCTTTCAATTTTTTACCTACCTATTATAACTCTAGCGTGGAGCGTACAGCGTTTAGCGTATAGTTTTAGATTAATAAAATTCGTCGTAATTAATCTAAAAATTTATCCTCTATTTAATATTTTAAATCTTGGTTTCTGAATTCTAACTTTTACTTTCTTTGCTATATGCTATATACTCGATACTCGATACTATTTATATATTAACGACTCATTTATCTTTCTTTTAATAACAGATCAACGATTCTTCTTAAATCTTCTTTGTTATAAAATTCTATATTTATCTTTCCTCTCTTGCCGTCATATAATATGCTTATCTTGGTTCCTAAAACATCTCTTAGTCTTCCCTCTACCTCGGGGAAGTGTTCAATGGTAATATTTTTAACTTTAAATTGCTTTTTTTGCACCTTTTCGATATTTTTAATCAAGCGCTCAGTGTCTCTTACTGATAAACCACTGGCGATTATTCTATCACACACCGCCTTTTGTACTTCTTCATCTTCTATGCTTAATAGTAATTTTGCATGACCGAAAGATATTTTCCCTTCAGAGATATTTTTTTGTATCTCCGGATTCAATTTTAACAGCCTGATGGTATTGGTGACTAAAGCCCTGCTCTTTCCGGTTGCTTCTGCTAATTCTTGCTGAGTAAGATTAAACTCATCTGTCAGCCTTTTGAAGGCATTAGCCTGCTCAATAGGATTAAGATCTTCTCTTTGAATATTTTCCACCAAGGCAATTTCTAAACTTTTTTCATTGTTAACGCTCTTAATAATTACCGGTATCTTCTTTAAGCCGATCTCTTTGGCTGCCTTTAATCTCCGCTCTCCCACAACAATCTCATACCCGTTAGCCATTTTTCTTACAACAATTGGTTGAATTATTCCGTGTTTCTTAATTGACTCTTTCAGTTCTTCCATTTTTTCTTTATCGAAATTTTTACGGGGTTGAAAAAGGTTAGGGGTTAAACTTTCTGTATCCATCTCGATTACAAATTCTTTTTCTTTGTGTTCAGCCTTGGGTATAAGGGCTTCTAACCCTTTCCCTAATCCTCTTTTACTCATTGGATATCACCTCTCGGGCTAATTTTTTATAAGCTATCGCCCCTTTAGATTTTGCATCATACAAAACAACGGGCTTGCCATAGCTGGGGGATTCGCTCACTCTGACATTTCGCGGAACAACTGCTTTAAATATCTTTCCTTTAAAATATTTTTTAACTTCCTCAACAACATCGCGGGAAAGATTTGTACGGCTATCATACATAGTCAGTAAAATTCCTTCAATTTCTAAAGAAGAATTTAGATTTTCTCTGACCAGATTTATAGTATTTAATAATTGCCCAATGCCTTCTAAAGCATAATATTCACACTGTATGGGAATAATAACCGCATCAGCGGCAGTAAGAGAATTTAAGGTTAAAAGGCCCAGAGAAGGTGGGCAATCAATAATTATATAATCGTAATCATCTTTAATTGGTTTAATCGCGTGTTTTAATTTGTTTTCCCGAGAGATATAATTTACTAATTCTATTTCTGCCCCGGCTAATTGAATGGTGGAAGGCAGAATATCTAAATTCTTCAGTTGAGTCAGCAAAATAATTTCTTTTATGGGGGCTTGATTAATCAAGACATCATAAATACATCTTTTGACTTTTGATTTATCCAAGCCTATACCAGTGCTGGCATTCCCCTGAGGGTCTATGTCGATCAACAAAGTTTTTCTTTTATGTAAGGCCATAGAAGTGCATAGATTGACTGCGGTAGTGGTTTTGCCTACTCCCCCTTTTTGGTTGGTGATTGCCAAGACCTTGGCCATAGATATTCTCCTAAAATAATTGCTCAGACGAGCATCAGATTACACAGATTAAATTACAGAACATTTGTTCATGATAATTAATGTTCCACGTGGAACGGTTATTTATTATACATTCGCTCCCCGGTTGACCAGTTCACCTTAATTTTACGTTTTTCGCTTTTCGTTTTTGCTTTTTATAATATATAACTTATATTATCAAAAATATTTCAAAATTACAAAGGTCTTTTTTGAGGGAGACCTTCTTTTCTGGGGTATTTCGAAGGAGTATCTTTTGTTTTCTTGATTATCAAAAGATGTCTTTCCTGATTTATAAAGGGAATTCTAACGTTTTCCACTCCAATCAGCTCTCCGCCTAAAAACTGAACTGTCTTGAGAGCTTTATCGATTTCTTCCTTATACGATCTTCCTTTTTGCG
>JAHIPR010000064.1 GCA_018903015.1 bacterium | reverse complement strand
TATTCCTATAATCGTCTTGGCATCTTTGATAACATTTCCCTTTATCATTTTTAAAACTTCAGATATTTTTAAATTCTTAACTTGAATAAATTCATCAGCATCTTCATTCTTACTTCTTTCCTCTAAATCCTCCGCTAAAAATAGTGTAAGTCTTTCATTACAAAAACCTGGAGTAGAGAAAAAAGATACTAATTTTTTAATCTTTCGGGGATAATAACCGGTTTCCTCTTCCAATTCTCTTTTGGCGCATCTAACTAAATCTTCTCCCTCTTCCACCGTCCCTGCTGGCAGTTCCCATAAAACTTCATTTACCGGTTCTCTGAACTGTCTGATCATTACTACCTTTCCGTCATCAGTCAAAGCCAATATAACTACAGCTGCAGGATGTTCAACTATTTCTCTGATAGTCTCCTTGCCATCAGGTAGTTTTACTTTATCCTGACGAAGTTTAATAATTTTCCCCTTATAAATATAGGTGGAAGATAAAATTTGTTTTTCTAAAGAATCTTCTTTATTCATTTAAGTTTTCTCCAGAAGTTACAGTATTTATAATAGATAAAACATATTCTACTGTCTTTTTTAAATTTTTAATAAGAATATATTCATCAACTGTATGAACCTTCTCCATGCCTATAGCTAAAACAACTGAGGGGAAACCTTTCTTATTAAATACATTGGCATCGCTCCCCCCTCCGCTGGGACATAATTCTGGTTGTAATCCCATATCTCTTGCTGCTTTCATTGATATTTTAACTACTTGATCACCAGGGGATAAATTGTAGCAATAGTACTCCCTGTTAATCTTTGCCTCTGCTTTTGCTTTAAATTCCCGAGCAGTATCTTCGGCTATCTGTTTTAATTTCTTGGTATATTTTTCTAATTTTTCTTCGTTTCTACTTCTAACTTCTCCTTCTAATGTTACTTCATCAGGAATAATATTGGTAGCTTTGCCTCCCGAAATAATCCCGATATTGGCAGTAGTCTCTTCATCTATTCGGCCTAACTTCATCCGAGAAAGGGCAAATCCGGCTACCTGAATAGCATTAATCCCTTCTTCGGGATTTGAACCGGCATGAGCAGATTTTCCATAAATAATAATTTTCAGAGAGTTCTGAGAAGGGGCTGTAGTAATAATTTTTCCTACCTGACCTCCGGCATCTAAAACAAATCCCATTTGGGCATTTAAACTGGAAATATCTAAATTCTTTGCACCCAATAAGCCTATTTCTTCACAGATGGAAAATACAATCTCTATATCACCACAGGGAATATTATTCTCTTTAATGATACGCAGTGCTTCTAATAAAGCTGCAATTGCCGCCTTATCATCTGCGCCTAAAATTGTTTTTCCGCTGCTTAATATTTTGTCTCCCTCGCAAACAGGTTTAATATTTTTCCCCGGGACAACTGTATCCATATGAGCGGAAAACATAATAGGAGTTGCTTCTTTAATATTTCCCTTAAAACGAGCAATTATATTACCGCTATTAGTCTTTACCTTCTCACCAGCTTGATCAATTATAACATCTAATCCCAAATCTTCTAACTTTTCTATTAAAAAGTCAGCTAAATTCCTCTCATCTCTGGAAATGCTATCTATCTTAACTAATTCCATAAAAGATTCTACCAACCTTTTTTCATTAACCATTAATTATCCCCTTTCTTAATTAGAATACCGTATATTAGTATATAATGAGTAGTGCCTATTATGCAATAAATATTAATAAATATTAAAGAATTATAGCAGTAGAAAATCAAGTTATTGAGCAAATAAAATAGGGGATGGATGAATCCTCCCCTCATAAAAATTTAATTACCCACATTGATCTCCTCCATTAACGGGGAGGGTTTTACTATTTAACTAATTCTGCCCCTTGTTTTAAAGCTTCTTTGTTTAATTTTAATAGTTTTTTATTACGTCCAGTTAAAACCTCCTCTAAGGCCTTAAATATGGTATCCATCTTTACAATTCCTGATTGTTTAACATAAGCACCTAAAACTACCATATTGGCTGCCTTTGAATTACCTAACTTATCAGCAATATCATCTGCGGGAATCTTTATTACATTAACATCATTCCTTTTTACTTCACGTTTTATTAATGAATCATTTAAGATGATTAATCCATCATCACTTACATTCGATTCAAATTTATCTAATGAAGGTTGATTCATAGCAATTAATATTTTTGGATGAGATACAATTGGAGAACCAATTTCATTAGATGAAATAAGTACTGTGCAATTGGCTGTTCCTCCTCTCATCTCTGGTCCATAAGAAGGCATCCAGGCAACTTTCTTACCTTCTATCATTCCGGCATAAGCCAATAATCTGCCCATCAACATTACTCCTTGACCACCAAATCCTGAAATAATTATTCTCTCTAACATTCAAGACACCTCCTCAGGAGTTTTAAATTCTCCTAATGGATAATAAGGAATCATGTTTTCTTCCAACCACTTATTTGCTTCAATTGGACTTAGACCCCAGTTAGTAGGACAAGTAGACAAAATTTCAACCAGAGAAAAACCTTTCCCCTCTATCTGTGACTGAAAAGCTTTTCTTATAGCTTTCTTTGCTTTCAATATGTAGGCGGGCTTGGATAAGGCTACCCGAGAAATATAAGCAACTCCTTTTAGAGTAGATAACATCTCTGCTACCTTTATAGGATATCCCATAGTTTTCGGGTCTCTGCCATAAGGAGAGGTCTGGGTTACCTGTCCCACTAAAGTAGTGGGTGCCATCTGTCCACCGGTCATCCCGTAGATAGCATTATTTATAAATATAACCGTAATATTCTCACCACGATTAGCAGTATGCACTATCTCTGCCGTACCAATAGAGGCTAAATCTCCATCTCCTTGATAAGTAAATACTATAGAATCTGGTTTTGCTCTTTTTATTCCGGTAGCTACAGCGGGAGCTCTCCCGTGCGCTGCACAAATCATATCACAATCAAAAAAAACATAGGCAAATACGGAGCAACCTACCGGGCATACTCCTATAGTTTTTTCTCTTACCCCAAATTCATCTAAAGCTTCAGCCACTAATCGATGCGCAATACCATGGTGACACCCCGGACAATAAGTAAAAGGATCTTTGGTTAAAGATTTGGGACTTTCAAAAACTTTCTTCATAATATTATTACACACCTCCGTAATATAATCTAAAATGTAATTAATCTATTTTAAATATTTCTTTATTTCAGTCAAAATTTCACTTTGTGTAGGTATGACTCCGCCCACTCTACCATAAAAATTAACTTCCGCCTTACCATTTACGGCTAATTTAACATCTTCCACCATTTGTCCCATGCTCATCTCTACAACTAAAAACTTATTTACCTTTTCGGAAGTCTCAGCAATTATCTTTTCCGGAAAAGGAAATAGAGTAATTGGCCTGATTAATCCGATATTAATTCCCTCTTTTTTAGCGTTGCTAATTACAGTTTTTGCAATCCGAGCTACTATTCCGTAAGCAACTATTATTAAATCAGCATTATCCAAATTAACTGCTTCATATCTAACTTCTTTTTCTTTTAATTTATTATATTTCTCTTGAATTTTAAAATTCAATTTTTCCATTTCATAAGGATCCAGATTAAAGGGAACAATATATTTTTTTTCTCTTCCTTTGCACCCGGTTAAAATCCATCCTTCTTTATCTGGCAAATCAATCTTTTTTCTTTCCTTAAACTCTACTGCCTCCATCATTTGTCCTATAAGCCCATCTCCTAATATCATTGCAGGATTTGTATATTTATCAGCTAAATCAAAAGCATCCATGGTTAAATCTACCAACTCTTGCACAGAAGAAGGAGCCAGTACAATTAAATGATAATCACCGTGTCCTCCTCCTTTAGTAGCTTGAAAATAATCAGCTTGTCCAGGCTGTATACTCCCTAATCCTGGTCCACCTCTTTGCATGTTTACTATTACGCACGGTAACTCAGCACAGGCGATATAAGAAATTCCTTCTTGCTTCAAACTTATTCCCGGGCCCGATGATGAAGTCATGGATCTTACTCCTGTGGCAGCGGCTCCGTAAACCATACTTATTGCTGCTATCTCACTTTCAGCTTGCACAAAAGACGCATTTTTCATTTTTAATAGTTTTTTAGCCATATAAGCCGTTATTTCACTTTGGGGAGTTATTGGGTAACCAAAATAAAAATGGCATCCTGCACGGATGGCTGCTTCTCCTATGGCTTCATTCCCTTTCATTAACACCTTTTCTCCCATTTTTCAGCCTCCTTAATAATATTTTAATTGTATAGAAATTTCCTTTTTCTGTAAACCTTAATTCGTATCTCGTATCTTGCATCTTGCACTAACGTCTAATATATCTTGTATTTTGTATTTCCCTTACACTTATTACCCGCACCTATACGCTAAACGCTGTACGCTCCACGCTAGGTTTATTCACTAACGACTAATTTATTTATACACTTCAATAGCAACATCCGGGCAAGTTATCGCACAAAAAGCACATCCGGTACATTCTTCCGGTTTAATCTGTTTGACAGGATGATAGCCTTTTTGGTTAAAATATTCTGCCATAACCATAATATGTTTAGGGCAAGCGGGGATACATAATTCGCACCCTTTGCATCTTTCCTCATCAATTACAATTTTTGCCATATTCTTTCTTCCCTCTCTTTTTAAAGTTTAATTCCACGGTAAATGCATAAACCGTTTTATATAAAATATTGG
>JAHIPR010000063.1 GCA_018903015.1 bacterium | reverse complement strand
TTTTTAGTTTTTAGTTAGAAAGATAGTATAGTTAGCAAAGTCCTATAAATCAAAATGTTCAGTAATCACTTGGTTTATTTTGTTTATAGTTTCCTGGTCTTCAATATTTCCTATTTTATTTATTAACCTTTTCTTATCAATGCTTCTAAGCTGTATAATCATTATTTTGGAATTTTCGTGTAAGTCTGCCATGGTCTTTGAAATATATATTTCGAAAGGGTATACCTTATTTGTTTTAGAAGATAAGGGAGCAACAGTAATTAAGGGCGAATATTGGTTATGAATATCGTTAGATAAAATTAAAGCAGGCCTTATTTTATTTACTTCGTGCCCAACAGTGGGGTCAAAATTTACCAGATATATTTCTCCTTTTTTAGGATATCCCGTCATTTATAGTCCCCTCGAATTCTTGATTTTCTGTTTTTATTTCATCGTAAGCATCTTTATAAGCTTTTATTAGGGTTTGTTCCTTTTGCTTTTGGAATTGTTTTTTTAATAAATCAGCAATAAATTTACTTCTCTTTCTATCAGGAATCATTTCTCTTAGGGTATTGATTAAATCTTTGGGTAATGAAATAGTTACTTTTTCTTGAGTAGTCATAATATACCTCCGTCTAATTAGGACATCTATTTATTACATAATAACATTATTATTTTTATTGTCAAGGGAGAAATCGAATAGTATTTAGTCGTTGGTATTTGGTATTTAGTGAGGAAAAGATAAAGAGAGAAGTTTCAGGTTACGAGTTTCAGGATATAAATATGGTTTTTCGTTATTCGTTTTTGGTTTTTGGTAGAGATTACTTCAGTCGTTTCACTCCATCGCAATTAATTTGTGTTATAATAAATATAAAAAGAGATATTAAGCAAAAGGATTAACTTATTTTAAAATTTTAGGAATGTTTGAACGAGAAGAAGGAGCGAAAGAGGAGAGGGGATAAAGAATAAGAGGGGGTTTAGAACTATGAATGTTGCAACATTAAATAAAATAATTGAAGAATTTAACCATTTACCACTTGATGATAAAGAATATGCAGTAGAGGTAATTAGAAAACAGCTAATAGAGGCTAAAAGAGTGGCTATTGCTAAAAGAGCTAAAGAGGCGATGACTAACCTAAGAAAGGGAAATTCCAAGATAGGAGACATAAAAGAATTATATAAGGATTTAGAAAGTGATTAAAGTAATTTGGGATCAAGGTTTTAAGAGATCTTATAAAAGAAAAGTAAAAAACAATGATGAGTATAAAAAGAAATTCTGGGATGCTTTTGAGGTATTTATAAAAGATCCTTTTGATCCTCAGTTAAAGACTCATAAGCTAAGTGGTAAACTTAAGGGCTTGTGGGTATTTAGTTGTTTATATGATTGTCGGATAATCTTTAAATTTATAAAAAAAGATGAAGTATTATTGATTGATATCGGCAGTCATGATGAAGTTTACTAATAATAATATTTCCAAACTAGTAAAAAAGGGAAAAAGTTTTTGGTTTTAAGACGAAAAGAAGAAAAAGGGGACAGAATACTTTTATTATTAAAAATTAAAAGTATCTTGTCCCCTTTTAAATAATGGTTTTATTCAATTTTTCCCCTTATAAATATAAATCATTTAACGGGGCGAGCCCAACTCTACTTTTATTCCGGAGAGTTCTTTTTGGGCCTCGGAGAAATGCAAGGAACAACAGGCGAGACGCCTGTCCTACGGTTGGGGTAGAGATTGCTTCGTCGCGTCGCTTCTCGCAATGACATTTGGGATTACTTGGGTTTTATTTTGTTATTTTAATTTTTTAGTATGTGTTATAATTACGTAGGGGTCGTAAAAGTAGATGAACTATGGAAAGGTAGATAAACTATGGAGAAGGATATTTTTAAAATTGAAGATAAATTAAAATTATTTTTGGAAGAAGAAAAAGGAATTCTTTTTGGTTATTTTTTTGGCTCGATGGCTTTGGGAAAGGCCAATTTAGAAAGCGATATAGATCTGGCTTTTTACCTTGAGGAGAAAGAGGTCAAAGATTTTTTTAAAAAACGTCTTTTTTTAATAGAGAAGATTCAATCCCTTTTAAAAAAGAGGGTTGAGGTAATTATTCTTAATGAAATAAGATCAATATTTTTCAAATTCGTTATTATTAAAGAAGGAGAGATAATTTTGGAGAGAGATCAGGCCCAGAGGATTGACTTTGAATTAAAAACTATGCAGGAATATTATGATTTTCGACCTTTTATTAAAGAATACAATGAAGCCTACCTCCAAAGGTCTCTTAAGGAGGACCTATGAGCGAGATAACCAGGCAAAAAATCTTCGAAAAGTTGCAACAATTAGATGGATACCTTAGCAATCTTAAGAAATTAAAAAAAGAAATAAAAAGCCTAGAGGAATTTTT
>JAHIPR010000062.1 GCA_018903015.1 bacterium | reverse complement strand
GAGTTTACAGGGAGCGGATATTTTGCTTGACCTTACCAACTGGGTCACCTCAGGATTTGAGAAAGAAAACCTTACCAACCCTCAGGTAGAATATATGATTCCTACACGAGCCCTGGAAAACCGAGTGTGGATAATTGCTGCCAATAAAGTGGGAATGGAGGCAAAGAGTATATTATATTGTGGAAAAAGCGCTGTCTTTGCACCTGATGGCCAGATAGCCAAAATTGCCTCTTCTTACCAGGAAGAGATTCTCTTTTATGAAATTTCCCCTGAGGAAGCTTTAGATAAATCCATCGATAACCAAATTAATATAATTAATGATAGAAGACCGGAATTATATTCTGAATTGATTCAACCCACTGATACTTTGCCTATCTATTCTATTATGAAAAAAAAGACAGGTCCTAAAAATCCAAATCCGCTTACCGCAGTAGTGCAAATAGAATTTGAAGATAATTTTAAAAAATATCTCCAAAAGATAGAATTATTTATAAATAATCTATTAGAACAGGAGACTGATATTATTATCTTTCCCGAATGTGATTTTATCTTCCCCGAAAATGGAGAGGAGATCATTCATAAAATCAAACAAATAACTAAAGATAGGAAAGCGCTCTGCGCTATTACCCTAGTCGAAAAAGCAGACGAGTCCTATTATAAAACCACTTTTCTCATAGAATCGGGTAAACTCCGGGGAAAATACAGAAAAACCCATTTAGAAAGAGAAGAAAAGAGCCTTTTCCCTCCTGGAGATTTAGGTCTTCCGGTATTTAAAACCTCTTATGGTTACTTAGGAGTAATGATAGGTTATGAAGGAATTTTCCCTGAAATATCCCGTACCCTAACCCTTAAAGGCGCAGATCTAATTATCTGGCCCAGTAAATTTAGCAATGATAGACAGATAAATATCTGCCGCAGCAGGGGGGCAGAAAATAAAATATTTGTCGCCTGTTCTAACTCCCTTTCCCATCAGGATGGCGGACATAGCTTAATAACTTCTCCTTCGGGGCAAATATTAACCTCTTGTCTGGGTAAAACTGAACAAGCCAGCCTATCTTCGCTCAATCTTTTACTTTCTCGGAATAAAGACATTGTCCCCCATACCAATACAATTTTAAACAGAAAACCAGATACTTATAAAATTTTATTAAACAATATTCATATAAAGGAGAAATAAAATTGAAAGCAGAACTTATAGTTAATTTAACCGCAGGCGGGGGGAAACCCCATAAACATTTAAATACAGTCTTAAAATATCTAAAGGAAAACGGACTAAATTTTAAAGTGTGCACCACTTCCCATCAAGGAGAAGCGGTGGAACTAGCCCAAAAGGCTGCTGACAACGGCGCAGAACTCATTGTATCAGTAGGCGGGGACGGAACAGTCAATGAAATAGTAAATGGAATTATGAAATCAAAAAATGATCCACCTTTAGGAATAATCCCTTTAGGATGGGCTAATGATTTTATTAAAAGCACGAACATTCCCTCTGATATAATTGAATCTTGCAAAATTTTAATTAAAGGCAAAACCAAGAAAATAGATATAGGAGTAATTAATAACCAGATATATTTTGCTAATATCTGTGGGGTAGGATTTGATGCAGAAATAGCCCAACTCGCCAATCAAATGAAAAGCAAACACCCCAATTTACGCATTCTTGGTGCATTTATTTATGTCTTCGCTACCGTAAAAAAACTTCTTTCTCCTTTTAGCTGCCATAATGTAAAGATAAAATTTGATGGGCAAGAAATCCATTCTAAAATTCTATTTATTGCTATTGGTAATGGAAAATTCTACGGAGGCAGATTTAAAATTACTCCGGAAGCTATATTAGATGATGGTTTATTAGAAATCTGCCTGGTAGAAGAGATGGGAAGATTTAAGTATCTTAGCATTATCCCCAAAGTCTTTAAAGGTACACACGCAAGTATTAAGGGGATAAACTTTTATAGAGCTAAAGAAGTAGTCATTCAATCTTCGGAGCCAATTCTGGCTCAGGTAAGCGGTGAAGTGATTGAAGGTCAGAAGGAATTTACTATCACTCTTCTGCCAAAAAGATTAAAATTGATTGTCCCTTAGATTAGTTGTTTAGTTAAGCTGGTTAGCTGGTTGAGGAATGAGTATGTTGAAGAATTAATACTAAACTAGTTAACTAATTAACCAGCTAACTAAATACGTGATACGCTAAACGCGATACTCGATACGCGATACGAATTATTATTCACTAACGACTAATTGACAAATTTATAATCTTCCCTTATTTTTACTCTTCTTCTCTTCATACATCATCTGATCAGCTATTCGGATTAATTCATCCATCGATTGTGGATTAGCCGGATCATAATTAGAAAATCCTGTGCTAAATTTTATTTTATAAGGTTTTTTGGAAATCTTATTCAGCCGGGTTAATTCCTTGCTTAATCTCTTTTTAATTATAGGTATTTCATTTAAGGAACTATCTAAGAAGATTACTAAAAATTCATCCCCTCCCATCCGAGTGATAATATCTACCTCCCTTAAAATAGATTTAAAGAGTTTTGCTACTTGGACCATAACCCTGTCCCCTTCTTCATGACTAAATTCATCATTGATATCTTTTAGATTATCTAAATCACTATAGGCTAACAATAAAGGGGATTTGTCTCTTTTAGATAATTTTATCTGTCTTTGAAGAAGTTCTAAACCATACCCTCTATTATATGCTCCGGTAAGGGTATCGTAATGGGCTAATCTCTTTAGTTCCTCTTCCACTCTCTTTCTTTCTATAGCAGTGGCTACCTGATTAGAGACAAATTCCATAAGTTTAATATCTTCTTCGTGATAAAGACTAGGATCGGTGTAGCTTTGGACAGCCATTGCCCCGATGACTTTATCTTCTACTTTTAAGGGGACACCTAACCAGATAGATTTGTCAGTGATACTGCCAACAACGTTTAATTCTCTTTGAACAATCATCTTCTGTAGTTTCTTATAATCAACCAGTAAGGGTTGATCAGTCTTTATGACATAGATAGTAAGAGAATTAGTCTCACTAAAGTTGATAATAGGGAAATCCTTATCTTTTTCATCTACAAAATAGGGAAAGTAAACCTCATCTTTTTGATAATCTATTAAGGCAATAAAGAAATTAGTGGCATCAATAATATTATCTAATGCTCTATGGATTATAGGATAGAGCTGGCCAACAGAGATGGGAGAGTTAGCGGCTTTAGAGATATTATATAAGACCTGTTGAAGTTTTTCGTTTTGTTTGCGTTCGGTTATGTCTACAAAGATACCTTCCACTCCAGCAATATTTCCTTCTTTGTCATAATAGTAATGACTGGAAGTGGAGACAGTAACTGGGGTGCCATCTCCTCTTTTTAGGCTTACAACATAGTCTTTGACAATTCCTTTTCTCTTTTTAAGTTCTTCTAAAAATATCTTTCTATCTTCAGGAATATAATATAAATCCTTAGCCACATTTTTCCCTATAATCTCTTCGGGAGAGTTATAACCCAGCAGTGTGGCTCCGGGAGGATTTACCATTATGACATTTCCTTTTCTATCTGTACGATAGTAGACTCCAGGCATATTTTCATAGAGACTACGATATTTTTCTTCACTATTTTTTAAATCATCTATCATCTTCTGGCGTTCAGTAATATCCCGATATGACGCAATAAGTCCTTTAAATCGACCACCGATTATCACTCGAGATCCAGAGATAGCTACGGGGAAT
>JAHIPR010000061.1 GCA_018903015.1 bacterium | reverse complement strand
CTAATTAAAGCATCTCCAATTTGCACGGTTAATATGCCGGATTCACCGATATCTTCAAAGACATATACTTCTCCGCTAACGGTTTGACCTTCAACGGGCTCAGAAATATAGATATAAATTGGTCTAATCCCCAGCATTATCTCAATAACATCTCCCTTGTAAAACTTTTCTATAGAATCTTTATAGTTTTCGGGAATCTTCAATTTTTGATTATATAATTTTGCCATATAATCATTTTCTTCTCTTACTAGAGTAGCTTTTATAAAATTCATAGGCGGTTCTCCCACAAAATCTGCCACAAAAAGGTTCTCAGGATACTCATATACTTCTTCTGGTGTTCCAATTTGTTGTAAAACACCTAAATTTAAAACAGCTATTCTATCAGCCAAAGCTAAGGCTTCTAATTGATCATGAGTAACAAAAAGCATGGTAAGGTTCTGGGTTTTTTGGATTCTTTTTATCTGTACTCTAAATTCCGTTCTTTGTTGGGTATCTAAATGAGAAAGTGGTTCATCTAAAAGATAAAGAGAGGCGGGTCGTATCAATGCACGCGCTAAAGAAGTCCGCTGTTGATGCCCTCCGCTTACTTCAGAAGGAAGTTTGCTTAAAACGTTAGTAATTTCAAGCATATCAGCTATTCTCTTGACTTCTTTTCTAACTTCTTGATCTTTCCTGCCTCTTATACGAAGAGGAAAGGCGATATTTTCAAAAAGACTAAGATGAGGATATAAAGCATAAGTCTCAAAAGCTAAAGCAATATTTCTTTCTTTTGCAGATAACCAATTTATAATTTCCCCGTCAAGATAAATTTCTCCTTTAGTGATATCCTCTATGCCGGCAATCATCCTAAGAGTGGACGATTTGCCGCAACCCGAGGGTCCTAATATAGCCAAAAGCTCCCCGCTTTTAAGAGATAAGCTCAAATCTTTTACGGCCTCTACGGTTCCTTGCACGTAGTGCTTGTATACGTTTTTTAATTCTAACTTTTCCACAATTTTGCCTCCTAGAAAATTCTATTTCCCGAAATAGCATCGAAGAAATCAAGTTTTTCCTCTTTAAAATCTACGGATACCTTATCCCCCAAAGACACTTTAAAGGATTTTTCTTCCCTAATTTTAATAATGGTATTATTCAACTTAATTGAAATGATATTATGATGTCCTGCAATTTCACTCATGTACACTTCTGTGTTGAGAATTTTTGCATTTTCCTTTTGTATTAAATAACAATGCAAATCAAAAGGTCTTATTCCAATAACTAACTTCTCTTGATTAATTTTTGAAAAAAGCTCATCAGCCAAAGATTTCGATAAAGATATGGAGACATCTCCAATCTGGAAAAAAGATTGTCCGTCTTTTGCTTTTAAAATTCCTTCAATTAAATTTGTGGGAGGATCTCCCAATAAATTTGCTACAAAAATATTCGCTGGCTTATCGAAAATCTCTTTCGGGGTACCAATCTGTTGAGTCACTCCCTTATCTAGAATCAGAACTTTGTCACCCAAGGAAAGTGCTTCTCTAAAATCGTGGGTTGCATATAGTATGTTCATTTTACGTATATGTTGAATCCTCTTAAATTCTCCCCGCATTTGATATCTTAATTTTGCATCTAAATGGGCTATGGGTTCATCCATTAAATATTCATTGGCTTTTTTTACCAATGATCTGGCTAACACTGTCCTCTGTTTCTGGCCTCCACTGATCATTGAAGGAAGTCTTGAAAGAAGTTCTTCAATTTGTAAAGCACGAGCAATCTCTTTTACTTTTTTATCGATCTCATCTTTAGGTAGATGTATAGCCTCTAACGGTGAACTAATATTTTTATAAACAGTTAAATGTGGATAAAGGGCATAATCTTCGAAAACCATAGAAACATTTCTATCCTTAGGTTCCAGATGGTTAACTAAGTTGTTTCTAAGAAATATTTTCCCCTTTGTAACCTCTTCTAATCCGCTAATCAATTTAAGTGTAGTGGTTTTCCCTGCTCCTGAAGGTCCAAGGATAATGAATAATTCTTCTTCTTCACAGGAAAAGTTTAAATTTTTAATAGCTTCATTTTTTCCATAGTTTTTATAGACATTTTCTAATCTTAAAGCTTCCATTCCTGCCTCCTAAAATTATTTTGTAAGAACAATTTTTACTTTTTCCGGAAGATCTACTATCTCTAAATCTTTTTCTACGGTAGATTTTTTGAGAAGAAGGATAAATTTCATTTCAGGAGTCAGAGCGAAGGGAAGCCAATGCCATACTCCCGGAGCCAAGAAAAAGGAAGCAGTACCGTCTATCCAAAAAGCTTCAATAGAACTTATATCCGGAACATTTTTGTCAGGAGTTGCCGGAGCTAAACAGAAGATACCAACTCCTGATATGGGTATAAAGGTCTCTAGTGCGTATCTATGCCGTTCAATCTTATCCAGTGCAAATTCTCTTTCCTTCCTTTTGATTTCCAAAAACCCTACAGTACCCTCTTCCCCTAGTTGCGAAATGTCGGCTACATTGTGCCAGTAATTATGGTTTTCTGAAAAGGTGGCAGGAGATTCTTTAAACGAAGGGACTACTATGGTGCCAAACTTGGTGAAATTATCCGGTGTGGGATATTTTACTTTAATTTCCATTTCTTTTCCTCCTAATTTTTTTAATATTTTTGGTTATATTAATATTAATAATATTGTTAATTAAAAACGTTTTAAAAACTCATTGGGGCATTTTATTTTCTTCTCATTATTTGTAAATATTAATTGTATATATCTATTTTTTATATACGACATATCTAAAAAAAAATCCTCTTTTTTTTTAAAAAAATTTTTAAAAGTTAACTTTGTCACAATTTTGTTTAAAAATACTACAAAAAATAAAACACAAAGTTTATTTTGACTAAAACAATGCTTACGATTTGGATTTAATATATAGATTTTGCATTTTTAAGTAAGTATTTTTCGGCTTCTGTCGACCATAAACCATTATTCTTTTCTACTATCTTCGCCAATTGAGTAAATAAGGGGTCAGTCTTTCCTTTTTTCTTAAAATCGGAAATTGCAGTAAGTTCCATCTTGATATTAGTATAGATCAGCTTTTTGTTACCTGATATATTAGGAAGATTTAAAGTAGTATTCACCACGCAGT
>JAHIPR010000060.1 GCA_018903015.1 bacterium | reverse complement strand
CAATAAATGAATAAATCGAGTATAATAAAAAAATCATAATATTTTTTAAAAAATTCTTTTTATTTAAGGAGTAAAAATTATTGCTATCAGCTTTTTTATTAGAAGCAGTCTTAATATCTTTATCCGGAGTAATAGCTCCCGGACCTATTACTGCTGTAACAGTCAGCAAGGGGACTAAATCTCCTCATGCCGGAGCAATGATTGCCCTGGGACACGGTATTGTAGAAATTCCCTTAATGATTCTGATACTTTATGGTTTTGGTGATATATTAAAAATTACTTATATTAAAGCGATAATAGGTTTGCTTGGCGGTTTATTTCTCATGAAGATGGGTCTTGGCTTACTTAAGGGGATTAAGCAAACAAAAATTGATTCAGTTAATGGTCCAAGTTCTCCCCTGAGGGCTGGAATTATACTCACTCTGGCTAATCCTTATTTTCTGGTCTGGATGGCAACCATCGGTTCTATTCTTATTTTCCGCTCTTATGCTTTTGGATTGCTCGGTTTTACTATCTTTATGATTGCCCATTGGTCATGTGATTTTTTATGGTTGTACTTTCTTTCCGCTTTATCTTTTAAAGGTGGGCAGTTTTTTGGTAAAAGACTCCAGCAGGTTTTATTTGTAATATGCGGGGTTTTTCTCTTATTTTTTAGTGCTAAATTCATCTATGATGCAGCGAAAATAATCTTTTCTTTCTAAACACCTGAATTGTATTTTTTTATTTTTTATGCATAGATCCCTATAATACCAAGAAAAGGAGAGCACTTATAGTAATGCCAATAAAGTTAATTTTAATTCGGCATGGAGAAAGTGATGGTAATGTCCAAGGGATATTTTCTGGTTTTCAGGATGTAGATTTAACGGAAAAAGGAATATGGCAGGCGAAGAGATTAGCCTATCGCTTGAAAGAGTTACCAGTAGATGTAGTTTATTGTAGTGATTTAAAGAGAGCTCAACGTACTGCAGAGATTATATTTAAAGATCGAGGGATAGATATTATCACGAATTCTAAATTTAGAGAAATAAATTTTGGAGCCTGGGAAGGATATACCTTTGAGGAAGTTATGTCAAAATATGGAAATGGTATTGAAGTAAAATCTTGGTTGGAAAATATTAATGTGGAAGTTAGTATCCCTCAGGGGGAAAGTTTAGTTGATTTAAATAATCGAGTGATGACTGAATTAAACAGAATATTAGAAGAACACAAAAGAGCAGATAAAGATAAAACTGTTGGTCTAGTCTGTCATGGTGGAACCACCCGAGTTATTCTGTGTAATGCTCTAAATATAGAATTAAAATATATGTGGAATATAGAGCAATCTTCAACTGCTTTAAATATTATAAATTATTATAATAAAGCATTTGTTACCCTAATAAATGATACTTCTCATCTTGAAGATTGGTGGGAAAACGGGTTAAAGACTAATACAGAGAAAAAGAAAGATGAATGAAAAAATAGCAAAAATTATTCAAAACATTAAGCCAATTAATTTTAAATTAATGGAAAAAGCACAAGAAAAATTAGATAATCTTACCAAGCCTCAGGGAAGCTTGGGACAATTAGAGGATTTTGCCAGGAGGATAGTAGGAATATCCGGAACTCTTTCCCCGGCAATCAAAAGAAAAGTAATATTTGTAATGGCCGGGGATCATGGAGTTGTTGAAGAAGGTGTAAGTGCATATCCTCAAGAAGTTACCTTTCAAATGGTATATAATTTTATTCGAGGGGGAGCAGGTATTAATGTATTAGCCAGGCATATGGGAGCCGAAATTGTGGTGGTGGATATGGGTGTAGCTAAAGATTTTCCCTTGGAAGAGAGTATAACAAGAAAGAAAATAGCCTATGGAACGAGTAATATGGCTAAGGGGCCGGCTATGAGTAAGGATGAAGCAGAAAGAGCAATAATTGCCGGAATTGAAGTCTTTGAAGATGAGTTAAACAAAAAGAGAATCGATATAATAGGATTAGGAGAAATGGGAATTGCCAATACTACCTCGAGTAGTGCTATAGTAGCGTGTTTGACTAAATCTAAAGTTGAAGAGGTTACCGGTTCAGGGACCGGTTTAAACCAAGAACAAATCAAGAATAAAATTAAAGTAATAAAAAAAGCATTGGAAGTGAATAAACCAAATCCTCAAGACGGACTTGATGTTTTGTCAAAAGTAGGAGGATTTGAAATTGGAGGGTTAGTAGGTTGTATTTTAGCTGCAACTTCCCATCGAGTTCCTATTGTAATTGATGGTTTTATTTCTGCTGCGAGTGCCCTAATTGCCATTAAGTTAGCTCCTTTAGTTAAGGATTATATATTTGCGAGTCATAATTCGGTGGAAAAAGGGCATAAAATTGCCCTGAAATATATAGGGAAGGTTCCGATGTTTGATCTTGGTATGCGGCTTGGTGAAGGAACCGGTGCTGCTTTGGGTATAAGTTTTATTGAGGCCGGGGTTAAAATATTATCCCAAATGGCTACTTTTAAAGAAGCCGGGGTAGATAATAAATCTTAAATTATTAAATAACAGAAAGAAGAATAAATATTATGAGTAGAGGGAAATTAATCTTTATCACCGGGGGAGCAAGGAGCGGGAAGAGTAGTTTTGCTGAGAAGGTAGCCGCTAAAATAAGTAAAGAAGTGGCTTATATCGCTGCCGGTCAACCTCTGGATGAAGAGATGGCTCATAGAATAAAAAAACATAGAGAAAAGAGAATAAACACCTGGGAGACTTATGAAGAACCTATAGAAGTTAGAGAATTGGTGAGTCGTTTAGGCTTAGAAAAAGAAGTTATCCTTATAGATTGTTTGACTTTGTTAACTTCTAATCTCTTATTAAGAAAAGAAGATAAAGTGGAAGACTCCAAGTGGCAAAGAGAAATTTTAGTAGAAATTGAGAAATTAGCTGAGGTTTCTTACAAGGTACCTGCGCAAGTAATCATTGTATCTAATGAAGTTGGTATGGGTTTAGTTCCTGACAATCCCCTGGGAAGAGTTTATCGGGATATCTTGGGCAGAGCAAATAGTATAATTGCTGATAAAGCTGATGAAGTTTTTATGATGGTCTCAGGGATACCATTAAAGATAAAGGGCTGATAAAATAATGAAAATTTTAAGAGACTTATCTTTAGCAATACGGTTTTTAACTATTATCCCCGTAATTCCGTTTCCCCCTTCTAATAATACTAACCAAAATGAAGAAGCATTAGCAGAAAATTTTGCCAATTCTATGGCTTTCTTTCCACTTGTAGGGATGTTAATCGGAATATTGCTGGTACTTTTAAGACGGATATTTTATTACCTCGCTGTTTCTTCATTAGTGAGTGATACTTTAGTTCTAATTGTTTGGATCTGGTTAAGTGGAGGGCTGCATTTAGATGGTTTTGCCGATAGTGTAGATGGATTTTTGGGAGGACACGATAAAGAAGAAATACTAAAGATTATGAAGGATAGTTCTACCGGGGCTAAAGGAGTAGTGGCTTTAGTTTCTCTTTTATTATTGAAATTTATCCTTCTGGCAGAGATGCCTTTATGGTTAAAAGATGCGGCCTTGTTTTTTACTCCAGTTATAGGACGTTGGAGTATGGTAATAGCCGCTTTTTTGGGCAAGCCAGCTCGCTTAAAAAATAGTATGGGTAAATTATTCATGGATTATGTTGGCTGGAGAGAGGTTATTTTCGCCAGCTTAACTATGGTCGTTATAGGTATTCCATTATTTAGGTTATACTTACTTCCTCTGGTGATGGTAGGAATAGGAATAGTATTATTGATATTAAAATATTGCCAAGAGAGGATTGGTGGTATAAGCGGAGATATACTGGGAGCGATAAATGAAATAGTTGAAGTTTCTATTCTTTTAACCCTCTGTATTTTTGGGATCAAATAAAATAAGTTTATAGCAAGTATAAGAATCTATAAAAATATACCACACGTACTTTATTCAGCGGGATATCGGATGGGTTAAAAGCCCTTTGGATTTTTTTATCTCTATTTAATTTTCCCCAACTCTATCTTCATCCCCATCAATTCCTTCTGCACTTCCGAAAAGTGAAGAGAATAGTACTCTCGATTCTGCTGGCTTAAGCTGGTGATCGTATGATGTATCTCTTTGGTGTTTTCCAATATCTGTCGATAACCTTCTTTTTGTGCTGTTACGATTTCCTGCATAAATCTGTCGATACGAAAGATTAAGAGTATCGACAAGGCAATAGGAAAGCCCTGGTTAGCGATGATGTTTGATAACATTTCAACATTCATTATTTAACTCCTTTCTTAAAAAGTTGCCAAAAGGTGCCAGGCACTTTTTGGCAACTTTTCTTATTCCCTCCAGCGGGTGCGTTTGGTAGGTCGGACGTCCAGGTGCAAAAAATTCTTCTTCTCATAAAATCCGATGCCATTAAAATCTATTTCTTCAGCATAACCTAAAAGTTCAATTAAATTGATATCTTTTACCTTGATATCTGCTGCCAGTCCGATACAGTGGTAACTGTTGGCTACACCTCTCACTTTCCGGTTATATTCAAAGCAACGGTATCCGGAGGTGATGTGTATCGGTCTTTCAATTATCTTTCTTAGTTTTTCTAATTTTTCTAAGAGAAGGGGATGTAACATCACCCGCTTACAGCAGGGACAGGCAAATTCGGATAGTTTGAAGTGTGAGGCGATAATGATATTATTAATTTCATTTAGCATCTGCATGGGAACTAACTCCTTTCAGTCGTTAGTTGATTTACCAATTTACCGATTAAAATACAATATACGAGTTGTAAGGTGTGAGATGTAGCACCACGGCGTGCCGTGGTGAAAAAGAAGACACACGGCACGCCGTGTCCCTACAAAATCCCCCTCACCATTATCTATAGACAGGCGAGACGCCTGTCCTACGGGAGGTTATTTGGTCAACAGTGACTGCTGGACAATTGTTTTATCCTTGATTAATTTCTTCTTCAGCAGGAGATCATAGGTCTGCTGATTGATCTTCCCCACATTGGCTTTCATTATAGTCTTT
>JAHIPR010000059.1 GCA_018903015.1 bacterium | reverse complement strand
TAGTATATTTTTACTCTCTAAAGATGGCCCACTTTTAAAGTGTAACTAAGAGAAATATTGAGTTTAATTTAGTCCAGTTTTGATTCTTAAATAGTCCACTTTTGAAATTTAACTAACATTTTATTTTAACTAACAATTTGTTTATTTACTACCCTACTAAATTTTGCACTAATTATTTCAACAAGATTGATGTTCTGTTCGGCTAATTATCTCATCTTGCAAGGTCTTGCTGAGATTATTAAAATAATCACTGTAACCTGCTACCCGCACAATAAGATTTCGGTATTTTTCAGGTTCTTTTTGGGCAGCCTTTAAGGTATCAGCACTAATTACATTAAATTGTATATGATGCCCTCCTAATTTAAAGTAGACCCTGATCAGATGAGCAAGGCTATTTATCCCCTCTTCTCCCTCCAGTAATTGGGGGGTGAATTTTTGATTTAGAAGAGTCCCTCCTGTTTTTACCTGATCCATCTTGGCTGCTGATTTAATAACTGCTGTAGGTCCTAAACGGTCAGCCCCCTGCACCGGGGAAATACCTTCGGATAACGGTTGTTTCTCTCTTCTTCCATCTGGTGTAGCTCCCACTACTGAACCAAAATAAATATGGCAGGTTGTAGGGAGCATATTAATCCTGTAAACTCCGCCTTTGGTATTTTTTCTTCCGTTTACTTCCTCATAAAAAGCATTAAATACTAATTTCATAATATCATCGGCATAATCATCATCATTCCCGTATCTGGGAGTCTTATTTAAAAACAATTGGCGTATCTCTTCGTGGCTAACAAAATTATCTTTCAATGTTTCTTTTAATTTTTTCATACTTATATTTTTCTGATCAAAGACATGATATTTAATTGCTGAAAGACTGTCAGTGATAGTCCCAATCCCTACCCCCTGAATATAATCGGTATTATAGCGAGCACCGCCAGCATTATAATCCTTCCCTTTTTCAATACAATCACTAATTATTATGGAGAGGAATGGGGCGGGCATATAGATAGCATATAATCTTTCAATTATATTATTTCCCCTTATTTTTATATCTATAAAATGGTGAAGTTGTCTTTTAAAGGCAGCCATTAATTCTTCAAAAGAATTAAATTGGGTTGGTTCGCCAGTTTCTTTCCCTATTTTCTTACCAGTCTGAGGGTCAATACCGTTATTTAAAGTTATCTCTAGAACTTTTACTAAATTAAAATATCCGGTTAAGATGTAGCTCTCTTTACCGAAGGCACCGGTCTCTACACAACCACTCGTACCACCACAGCGGGCATCTTCTATAGATTTACCCTGTCTGAGCATCTCTTCGATAACTTCTTCGGCATTAAATACCGAAGGCTGTCCCCAACCTTTTCTAATTATCTCGCAAGCTCGTTTTAAAAACCTATCCGGACTTTTCTGGCTCAATTGAATATTAGTACTGGGCTGCAATAATCTCATCTCATCGATTACATCGAGTATCAGATAGGTCAAGTCATTTACTCCATCAGAACCATCAACCTTTAATCCCCCATTATTAATATTGGCAAAATCGGTATAAGTCTCACTTTCCGCTAAAGTTACTCCTACTTTGGGCGGCGCCGTCTGGTTGTTAAACTTTATCCAGAAACACTCTAAGAGCTCCTTTGTCTTCTCCTGAGTCAACGTCCCTTCTTCTATTCCTTTTTTATAAAAGGGGTATAGATGCTGGTCTAATCTGCCTGGATTGAATGAATCCCAGGTATTAAGTTCAGTAATAACCCCTACATGAACAAACCAATACATTTGCAAAGCTTCCCAAAAGTTTCGGGGTGAGTTAGCTGGAACATGAGAACAAACCTCTGCGATTTTTAATAGCTCCTTCTTTCTTTGGGAATTTCTTTCACTCTTGGCCATCTCTAAAGCTTTATCAGTATAACGTTTAGCAAACCTGATTATAGCCTTGGCGCAGATAAGCATAGCTTTTAATTCTTCCTGTTTATCATAAGCTTCAGGGTCATTTAAATAATCAAGGTTCTGCAGACTCTTTTTAATATCTTTCTGGAAATCTAAAAAACCTTTATGATATATCTTATCATCAGCCACCGTATGTCCGGGGGCTCTCTGCTCCATAAATTCGGTAAATATTCCGGCTACGTAACATTCCTTCCACTCCGGAGTCATCTCTTTAAATATCCGACTGCGCATTGACCTGTTTTCCCAATAAGGGATAATCTTCTCTTCTTGAATTTTTTTATCTTCTTCACTCACCTTAAAGGCAATCTTTTCACGGTCATTTATTAAATTAAAATCTTCAATACTATGACAGCATAATTCTGGAAAAGTAGAAGTAGCTTTTGGAGCCTCCCCCCGCTCTCCCATAATAAGCTCCCCTTCACCAATATATATACTTTTATTTTCCAGCAAATGTCTAAAAGTTAAAGCACGAAGAACAGGAACCGAAACTGTTCCCTCATACCTCTTATACGCCTCAGTTACCAAATTTGCTCGCTCGATAGAAATATAAGATTGAGTATCTAAACTTTCCTGTCTTAATTTTTTCACTCTTTCATTCATATAGATTAACCTCTTAATTTTACATTCAAATTAAACTTCTTTAAAATCACGGATATCTCGGATAATTTTTCCTCTGAAGAAGGTTGTGTGGCTGCTAACTTATAAGTCCTTCCCAATCTTCTGTATTTATCTATGCCTATATAGTGATAAGGGAAAAGATTGACCTGAGCAATCTTTAAGGAAGATAAAAATTCTCCCGTTTCCTTGATATTTTGATAATCATCGTTTATGCCAGGAATAACCGGAAAACGAACAAAGATATTATGGTGTACCGAGGAGAGTTTCTTTAAATTTTCTAAAATGATCTCATTGGATACCCCGGTATATTTTTTATGCCTTTCAATATCCATCAATTTTAAGTCATAGAGAAATAAATCTACTTTGGGGCATATTTTATTTAAAATTTCCCAGGAAATATATCCGGAGGTATCGACTGCGGTGTGAATCTTCTTTTCTCTGCAACCATTAAGGAGACCCTCTAAAAATTCAGATTGCCCCAAGGGTTCCCCACCGGAGAAGGTCACTCCCCCGCCAGATTCTTCATAAAATACCAGATCTTTTTCTATCTCTTTTATAACCTCTTCGATGGTTAGTTTTTCCCCTATTATTTCTCGGGCTAGAGCCGGGCATTTTTCTATACACTTTCCGCAAAGAATGCATTTCTCTTTTTCAGTAACCGGAATACCATTTTTTATCTGAATAGCATCAGAAGGACAAATCGTAGAACATGCTCCGCAGCCTATACATCTATCTCCCCAAAATATCATTTCTTGCCCGCTTAACTGACTTTCAGGATTTTGACACCACCAGCAATTAAGCGGACACCCTTTTAAAAAGACTGTAGTTCGAATTCCAGGTCCATCATGAATCGAATATCTTTGAATATTAAAAACTGTTCCTGTGGTCATAAAAAATGTTCCCTTTATAATTTGTTAAAGGATCGTCCCCTGGCTACTGTTAATTCCTTTTCTGAAAGCCCGAAACAATATCTAATCTCGTGTAATCCCAACCAATTTGTCCAGCCATCATATAAGACTTAGGGAAACTAAAAAAGGTCTGAGAGCTTCCAGGCTTCGATCTCTTCGTGAGGAGGAGATAGATATTCATTCTTCTTGTTGAAATACTATCCATGCTTATTTCTCAAATCCACCAGGAATTCAGCGTAATTTAAGGCAGCCAAAGCAACATCTATAACTGGTACCCCTAAAGCATCCTGTAACTCTTGATAGAACCCAAATTGGTGAGTACAGCCAAGGATGATAACTTCCGCTCCATCCTGTTCAATCGCTTTTTCCGCAGCCTGAACTATCCTCCTTTTAGTCTCTTCAGGGTCCATCTGAAGGTCCAGTACCCCCATGCCAATGGCCTGGAAGGAGGCTAAGTGATCCTGAAATCCATACTTGATGACATTTTCTCTCATAAGAGGTATCCATTTAGTCCGTCCCACAATTATGGAAAAACGTTGCCCTAAAGTCACAGCAATATGCATTGAAGCTTCCGCCGGAGCAGTGACCACCAATTTCTCCGCAATTTCTCGGGCTTCTCTTAAGCCGGGATCGTAAAAGCACCCGATGATTGCTGCGTCAAAATTTTCTTTTTCTGCCTCTTTGATAATTTTTAAAATTTTAGGCACTACCAGTGACCCGTAGGAATAGTATTCCAGGTGTCTAGGGCCCTCGGTCAAAGAAGTTACTTCTAGTTCCGTCTCAGGGCCTTTAAATTGAGATAGATACCCTTTCCAGGAATCAACGAGCTCGCTTACTACAGGCTCAATATATAGCACTCTCTTCTTCACACCAATCACTCCTTTCTTGTTTTTTGTTTTCCAGTTTAGCAAATAGGTGGCATCGAACTATATGTCCAGGAGAAAACTCAATCATCTCCGGGTCTATTTTCGAGCAAATGGGCATTTTGTAGGGACATCGGAGATGGAAGCTACATCCGGGGGGAATATTAACCGGGCTTGGGATCTCCCCAGTAGAAATGACCTTTTTGGGTTTTAAGTTCTCTTCTTCCTCAGTAATCACCGGGACTGAAGAGATCAGCATCTGAGTATACGGATGAAGTGGTTTTTCGAAGAAGGTAACAGACTCAGCCACTTCACAGATCTTTCCCAGATACATAATAGCAATTCTATTGGCAACATTTCTCATTAAGCTCAGGTCATGGGTGATAAATAGATAAGACAAATTCATCTCCTTTTGCAGATCTATTAACTTATTTATAATTTTAGCCTGTACTGATACATCCAGAGCTGAGGTTGGTTCATCGAGAACAATCAATGACGGATTCGACGCCATAGCTCTGGCAATGGAGACCATCTGTTTTTCTCCTCCACCGATTGAGGATGGAGATTTGTAGAGATAGTCGGGAGAGAGTTCTACCTTTTCCAACAGTTCAATCACTTTTTCTCGGAACTGTCTTTTAGGCATCTGAGTATGAATCCTGAAAGGCAAGGCCAGGATTTGTTCAATCGTTTGCCTGGGATTCAGGGAGGACCCAGGATCCTGAAATACGATCTGAATTTCTTTTTTTGAAGATAAAGACCTCTTTGATGCCTCAATACCTACATTTTTACCTTTAAACAAAATATGACCAGAGGTTGGACGATACATACCTACGACAGTGTAGGCAATGGTGCTTTTCCCGGAGCCAGATTCTCCTACTAATCCTAAAGTCTCACCATACTTGATGTTAAGGTCCACTCCATCTACTGCACGAACGTATATCGGACCTTTCTTGTCCTTTCCAATATGAAAGTATTTCTTCAATTTTTCAATTTTTAAAATTTCATTATTTATAACTTGATTCATTTGTTCACCTCTGAGTTAAGTAGCACGCTACTAAATGATCCTTCTCAATCTCAAATAATTGCGGTGGCTTTTCTGAACAGATCGGGCTCTCCTGTTCACATCTGGGTTGAAATCGACATCCGGAAGGTGGATTCAAATAGCTCGGAAGTTTCCCAGGAATGCCCTTGGCTATTCCACCTCCTGATATTTTTGGGACAGACGCGAGTAGACCTTTGGTATAAGGATGAACAGGGTTTTTGAAGAGGACCTCAGGCGTAGCAGTTTCTACAATCGTCCCTGCATACATCACATAAATTCTATCCGTCATTTCTTTTGCTACACCCAAAGAATGGGTAATTAAAATGATGGAGGTCTTTCTCTTTTCCACGATCTCATTTAAAAGCCGCATAATCTGGTCTTGAATGGTAACATCCAGCGATGTCCCAGGCTCATCCGCTATGATTAAATTTCTCGGAGAGGATATGGCCATGGCGATACAAACCCTCTGTCTCATACCCCCGCTTAATTGAAAGGGATAATTAATACGCATCCTTTCAGGATCGGGAAGATATACTTCTTTTAGTGCCTTTATAGACTGCTCCTTGATTTTTTCCTTATGCTCATTTTCTTCAAAAGCAGATGAATACTTAATAACATCACCAATTTGAGTTCCGATAATAAAAACTGGGTTCAGAGCTGCGGTAGGGTCTTGGAAGATCATGGCAATCTCCCTAGAGCGAAGCCTTTGGAGTTCTTTAAAACTCATCTTTAAGACGTCCTGCCCTTTATAAAATATCTGACCTTGAGGAATGTGGAAGTCTCCGGGCGGAAGTATTTGCAGAATTGATTTCATAGTTGTAGTTTTCCCACAACCGGCTTCTCCTACAAGGCCAACTCGTTCACCTTCTCGAACCATTAAGTGAACGCCATTAAGTACTTTTAAATAACCACCATACACTCTGTACCAAACGTGTAAATCTTTTATATTTAATAGAATATTTTCTTTGTTTTTCATATCTTATTCCACCCCTTTCTCAAACATATCCCTAAGGCCATCACCCATTAGATTGAAACCCAGAATGGCAAGCACGATAGCTAGGGCGGGGAAAATGGTCATCCACCAGAAGGTGGGCATGTACCTCGCTCCATCCGAAACCATCTGGCCCAATGCAGGGGTAGGTGGTTGTTCTCCCAGGCCTACAAAGCTCAGGGATGCTCCGATTAAAATTACCCACCCTACATCCAAAGCCATCTTGGTAAAAACTGGGGACAAACAGTTGGGGAGGATTTCTCGAAGGAGAATATGAAATTTGCTCGCACCCGTTAAATCTGCTGCAATAACAAAATATTCGTTCCTTACGGAAGAGGCCATTCCATATACCAACCTGGTATACCATGGCCACCACATAACCGTGACTGCGATCATTGCGTTCATCAGGGTTGGCTTTAACATTGCTGCTATTGCAAGCGCCAGAATCAAGGGCGGGACGCTAAGGAATATGTCGGTAATACGCATGATTACGGTGTCAATCCAGGTATTCTGGAAATAACCGGCAATTAACCCCAGGAGAACACCCGGTGGTACTGCTAGTGCCAGGACGACGACTGCCATAATCAAAGCACCGCGAAACGCAAAGATGACCCTTGAGAAGATATCCCTTCCCATGTTATCTGTCCCACAAAGATGCTGCAATGAAGGTGGTTGCCCCGTGTTCTCGAAATCAACAAAGGGGCCAGCCTGCTCAGGGTAAGGGGTTATCCAGGGCGCAAAAATTGCTGAAATAATTATCCCTGCGACAATCACCAGACCTACTATTGATAACGTATTCCGGGAAAACTTATACCAATTCTTTCCCAGATTGAGCCAGAATATGGATTTGGGTCTTGCTAAACTGATAGCTATTGAATTATTGGGCTGATTCGAGTTTCTCATTTTATGTACCTCGGCTAGTGCTCAATCTGACCCTGGGATCCAGAAAAGCTACAATAATATCAACGGTAATGTTCACGACCACGAAGATGGCACCAAATACAATGATCACTGCGGAAATAGCGCTTAAATCCTTGTGCATCATCGCGCTGATACCGTAGCGCGAAATCCCGGGCCAGTTAAAAATCCTTTCCACCAGGAAGGCGTTAGCAAATAAGGATGCAAAATCCAGTGCCATCATCGATACCGTGGGAATCAGTGAAGGTTTAAGAAGATACTTAAACATTATAACTCTCTCGGGGATACCATACCCCCGTTCTGCGGAAAGGAAGTCCTTACGCATATTGTCAACCATAGCAGAGCGGGTAATACGGGCTTCCTGAAAAAGAGCTCCTAAGGATAAGGCAACGGACGGTAGGATCAGGTGCTTGAACGCATCCCAGAAAACCACGAAGTTTCCCTGGATTAAACTGTCAAGGGTCAATAGACCCGTGATCCTCGTAGGATGGCTTATTCCAGGACTCAGCCTGCCCAAGACTGGTAATATTGGCCAGTAGTATCCAAACAGCAGCATAAAAATAATCGCTACCACGAACGCTGGAATAGCCACTCCAAAATAGCTCAGAGTCCTAATTAAACTATCCACCCAGGTGTCCTTATATCGAGCTGCAAGGGTTCCGAGGAGAACAGCAAAAATAGCCATTAGTATCCCCGCAAAAATAGCCAGTTCCATCGTTGCTGGAAGGTATTCCTTAATATCTTCTGATACCGCCCTTTTAGTAACCAAAGAACGACCAAAATCCCCAGATAAAACCCCCCTGATCCAGTAAAAATATTGCTCCGGTAAGGGTTTGTCCAGATACATTTCCTGCCTCAGCCTCTGAACCACCTCTTCAGGAGCTCTCGGCCCCAGTGCCATGCGGGCCGGGTCACCCGGGACAACTCGCGCAATTATAAAAATCACTATCGACAGGCCAAAAATTACAAAGATCGAGAATAACAATCGCTTAAGAAGAAAACTGCCAAGTTTCATTAGATGAACACTCCTTTATTCCATAATAAGCAGGCTCTTAATTAAGAGCCTGCTTAATTTCAACGTGCTTAGAGAATTTTACGTTCGAGCAAACATTATGGTTTGAACGGCGTATATGGCGGCTGTGCCTTTTCAGGAGTGACTTTGAAATCCCGATAATAGAAGTTGTAACCCATAACGGGGTTACATAGTTTCCCTTGCTTAACAGCCTCTGCGGCAGGGAAAACAACGTAATCGCTTCGATGGGCTTGCTTTACTGCTTGCTCCGAAATCCATAATGTTGGGCTGAGTTCCGCGATTTTCTCCTGAACGGCATAGTATTTTTGGAATCGCTCTTTTTGATCAATAGTAGTAATCGCATCCTCAATCATTGCGTCAATTTCGGGGTTCTGCAGCCATTCTCCTTGCTCCCAGGTTCCACAAGAACGGGAATGGTAGCGAGACTCTAACATCGATCCTGCCTCAGCATAATGAGGGGAGACAAAAATGATGGCTCCGTTAGGAGTGGTTTCGGGTTTAGCCAAAATATCAATCAAGGAAAGCCAGGGTACTTTGACAACGTTCACCTTTATTCCCAGCTTGGCGGCATTAGCCTGGATCATCAAAGCAACTTTTTCCTCATCCGGAACCTCCGATACCCAATAGAGTTCAAAGGGGTACTGGTTCAATTTTCCGTAATAGGGAGACTGTTTTAGCTCCTCTTCTGCTTTTACCAGATCCAGTATATACGCCTTCAGATTGGGGTTGTATCCAGGGGTACTGGGAGCAATAGCACCGGAAGGGCGGGAACCGGGGAAAATCTTGGTAATAATTGTCTGGTAGTCAATACAGTAAGCAAGGGCTTTGCGGAAGTGAATATCGTCTGTCGGAGGTTTCTTGGTGTTAAGCATGATGTTCAGGACTGAGCCCTCGAAGAGAGAGGATATCTCGGTGTTGGGAATCTGGTCAATGGCGGCGAGATTTTCGCTGGCCTGCCATTGGTCAGTGATTTCCAGTTCCCCTCTCGATATAAGGGTCCTTACGGTAATCGCTTCAGTGGTTCCGATCTCTTTCACATACTGGGGGGCGTCTTTGTTCTCCCATCCAGCCCAGTAATCATCAAACTTCTCCATCAGGAGGTGTTCTTCAGTTTTCATCTCCTTAACCTTGTAAGGTCCGGATCCGGCGTCATGAGTGACCAGCCATCCCTTGCCGTAATCACCGAACTCCACATAGGAACCCTCTTTTTGTATGTTCGCCATTACCTGGTTTTTATCAAGAATGTAAAGCCTTACCAGCGCTCCCAGGAAGGGTCCAAAGGTATCTTTGAGGTTGAATTGAACTTTATATTTGTCGAGGGCCTTTGCTCCTTCAACGCTCGTGGTGAAAAGATAGCCATAACCCTCTCCAATGGTCATGATCCTCTCCAGGGAGAAAACCACATCCTCGGCTGTGAGTTCGTTCCCGCTGTGGAACTTGACTCCGGGTACCAATTCAAAGGTATAGGTCAATCCATCCTCAGAGATTTCCCAGCCCTTTGCCAGCCAGGGTTTCACGCTGCCATCCGGATTTGGAAATACCAGCGAATCATACAGATTGCAAAGAGCAATGGAACTTACATAGTCTGATCCAACTGCTGGATCGATATAGCAAGGCCACGCATTGGTATGGCGAATGACCTTAACCTCTTGTTGTGTGTATCCGGCACAAGATAGAATCAACACCAGGCTCGCTACCAAAACTAAAAACAATCCATTCCTTAAAAATCTAATAAACTTACTTGCTTTCATAACTTCTCTCCTTTCCTTTATAAGGTTTAATTTCTTACTTTTCTTTTCCTCTAACAATTAACAATTTAGTACCGCATTATTCCCTTCGTTCCACCTCCTTTCGGTGTCAGTCAGAGAGTACAGATTTTAATTTTGATCCTCCATCAATGACGTAATGTAGAGAACAAGTTCATTTAAAAATGAACTGAATTGAGATTCACCCTCCATAACTTTGTACTTTCCCTGCTCAATTTTTTCTTGAATTTTTTCCAGCTCAGGCGATGAGCTTTGGTTTTCAGACAGAATAGCAATTAAACGGCTTGCTGTATCAATAAGTCGAAATGGACCATAGCTTTTTGTTTCATTTACCAAATTACAAGCGCTGGTAACCATATAGCAAACTAATCCAAAAATTTGTTCTTTAAAGGTCTCATTCTTCTGCATAGGAGTTAAACCATATTATATTGGGGTTTCGTCTGGGTGCAGGGGGATTTTCCCTGGGGAAACCTACCGAAATTAGAAGTTGGGGATAAATGTGGACTGGCAGTCCAATAATTCTTTGAACAGCTTCGGGGTGAAAGGAAGCGATAGGACAAGTCCCTAGACCAACCGCATAGGCAGCAAGCATAATATTCTGTGCCGCCATGGCAGTATCCATCAAAGATAGGGTTTTGACCCCCAATTCTCCTCCTTTTTCTAAAGCATAAACCAAATCCTGGCAAATAACAATGATCGCTTGGGGAGCCCCTAAGAGACCTGGGGAAACGAGTTTGAGTTTATTTAGAATTTTTTGGTCAGTAATTACAATAAATCGCCAGGTCTGTGCATTTCCACCCGATGGAGCCCAGATCCCTGCTTTCAATATCAGATCTCTAAGATCCTTCTCCTCCAACGGGTCGGCAGTAAAGTTTCTTATGCTTCTCTTATTTTTAATCGCTGTCCAAATATCCATTTTCCATTTTCCTTAAATGTTAAATTTCAGGCAAATTGGCTAAGGATATGCTGAAGAACCTGGACCACCTTATTCATATCCTCAACAGAGATATTTTCAGAAGTTGAGTGCTCGCTCTTTACTCCATTTCCTATGGGGATTGTTTCAATTCCTTTTTCGTTGTAAATTGCTGATTCCAGGCCTCCAGTGATCGCCATAACTTTGGGTTCAATCCCAACACTCTTTAAAGCTTTCTTTGCGACCTGAACCATGGGCGCGTCTTCTGAAATTCTTATTGCCTTATAAGCCAGATTCAAATTCACCTCAGCCTTGGCTCCAATCGAGCGCGCTATTACCTCAAAGACTTCCTTGTAGGTATTGCTTAGGGCTATGCACTTCTCGTGATTTAAGCTACGCACCTCCGCTTTTATGGTGCATTTCTCGGGAACACCATTCCGGATCAAACCGCCCTGGATAGTTCCGAAGTTTGCAGTGGTCTCAGGGTCTATTCTGCCATCTTTCAGTGTTGCTATGGCCAGGCTGGCTGCTTTAATGGCGGATATCCCCTTTTCGGGCTCCATTCCTGAATGGGCCCCCTTACCAGTGATCTCGATATCAATAAGCATATGGGAAGGGCCACCGATTACAATGGCATCAAGCGCATCCATGTCCACAAGGACGCCACGTTTTGCGCTTATTAGCGAATAGTCTAAATTTTTGGCCCCTGTAAAACCAATTTCCTCCTCGCGAGTGATGACAATCTCCAAAGGTGGATGCTTAGGTGCACTTATAACCGCCTCCAGAATCTCCGCGATCCCCCCCTTACAGTCGGCTCCAAGTACGGTATCTCCACTTGAGTAGATCACGCCGTTTCTCACTACTGGTTTTACACTCTTACCCGGTTTTACTGTGTCCGCATGAGCGGCAAGCATTAGCGGTTCTGAAGCCGAAGAATCCTTCGGGGGTATTTTGCAAATGAGGTTACCGTAGCCGTCAACCTGGCATCGCACGTTGAATTCCTGTTGAAGTTTAGTTTTTAAAAACTCAATGAATTCCTTTTCTTCACCAGATTCGCTCGAGATGCTTACCATCTCACACAAATTTTTAACCATTCTCTCGCTCATATTTGTTTCCTCCACAAAGATTCTCGAAGAGGATGACTCTTTATAAAGGTTCATCCTCTTCCTTCTTAATTTAAACTTTCCCTAATTTTTCTGCTAACTTTTTAAGCTCTGGGTCTAAGATCTGACCCTTGTCCGTAATCTGGACGCCATCCAACCATACGGAGGAATTCAAGCAAATCCCATCGGTATGTGAAGGTCCAGAAATTCCACCAGGAACGAGTATTGCCCCAACATTGCCAAGTCCCCATTCGGTTCCACCCCAGACTCTTTCATCCTCTAGGATGTCTCCTGTCAGTCTTGCTCCAGGGTTGAAACCATAGCACACATGGGCGAGTTTGAGCATCTGTGGGTGATTGAAGCTCTTAAGCCACTTCTCATACTCTGCGGCTTCCTTTCCTCCCTCAATTTTTACGACTTCTCCCTTTTTAATTGTTAAACGAACTGGCTCTTTCAAAATGCCAATGATGGGGGGAACGAGTGAACCGTCAAAAACGATTGTTCCGTTAATGGACTCGAAATTTGGAGACCAGCCAATCTGCCCGGCCATCATGTGGGATCCTGGAGTGTTAGCATAACCAAGCTCCATAATTGGTTTGCGACCGAGTTCGTTATCGAACTCCACGTCTGTGCCAGCTGGAGTGGTAATCCGCATATGTTTTGCGGATAAGGTTTTTTTGGTAGCCAGCTTCATAAATTTTTCCAGATTTGAGTAGTCTACCCTTCCAATGTTGCGGACCATCATGTCCACATTCATTCCTACCAAGCACAGATGACGGAGCTTTTTGTTTTCCTTCATTGCGATGTCATAAGGAGTAGAATAAAGCAACCACTGGTTGTTGAACTCCACCCAAGCATCGGCCTTTAAAAGAGCGGCTGTGAGAGATTCTAAGGGAAGCATGGGATCTGCTGCTTTTCCCACGCCCAATGGTGAAGCTGTATAAATAACCATAGGTTTAGCATCGCATGCAAAAGCGGCTCTGGCCGTGGCATTGACAACCCTATCATCGGATTCCGTGTCCGCAGTAATGACAAATGTTTCTCCTGGTTTCAATTTGAAGAGATCTTCACAAAGAATTTTAGCTGCTTTTCCTAATTCATACTCATAATAATAAGACATTTTGTACCTCCTTTAGTACTTTAAATTTTATAATCCTTGCCGATCAGGTAAGACTTCTTCTTTTCAGAATAATTTTCTACTCTTCCCTCCTTTCTCCAAATTCTTACATTCTTCCATATGCACCATCTCCATCAATTTGGAAGATTGTGTTTTTCAGAAAGCTCTAAAACTATTGTCTTGTAAGGTCTCAATTACTTTTTTTATGCTATTTGAATTTATTTTATCTAAAGATTTATTTTTTGTCAACAATTTGTTGACATAGTTCATTTAAAAATTAAAAGCAAGCCATTTTTTAATGATTTACATGCATTACTTCTAAATTATATTTAATTATTTAATGAACTGATAACATCAAGAAGTAATCTCTGAAAGTATAGAATTTTTCACACGCTCTAAATGTTGAATTAAAGTAGTAGCAACTAAATCTTCCTCATTTTTTTCTATGGCTTCTATTATATATAGATGATCTTTTATGGATTCTTTAAAAGAATAATGTTTCATAAACAAATTTATAAACCAGTTCGTGTGATCTTCAAAATTATCCAAAATCTCTATAAGTTTTTTATTTCTACATTCTTCGTTTAATAATTTATGAAAATCTTTATCTAGAAGAAAAAAAATACTCTTATTTTCTTTATTTTCTGGTTTAGAAATGAGTTTTATAAAATCTTTTTTAATCTCTTCTAACTTAGATCTTGAGATTCTAGGCAAGGATTCTTTAGCTGCAAACGGTTCAAGTAATTCCCTAATTTTAGATATGTCTTTTACTCCTTGAGCAGTAATATTAGAAACCATGGTCCCTCTGCGCGGAATAATAGTAACAAAACCTTCTTTTTCTAGTCTGTTCAAGGCTTCACGGATAGGGCCTCGACTTATATGCATACTTTCAGAAAGTTTTTCTTCGGCTAAAAATAATCCGGGTTTAAGATTTCCTCCTATAATCTCTAATTTTATAACTTGGTAAACTTTATCTTTAAGAGATAATATTTTTTCTAAATTTTTAAAATATTTTGTCAAGACCCTAAATTACCTTTCTTGTGATCTTTGAATTTATTATATCTAAAAATTTATTTTTTGTCAACAATTTGTTGACAAATTTCTTTAAGTTTCTTATTTAAAAAAACCTTCCCTCGCTCATTAATCAATTCGAGATCTTCGATACGATGACAGCATAATTCTGGAAAAGTAGGAGTAGCTTTTGGAGCCTCCCCCCGCTCTCCCATAATAAGCTCCCCTTCAGCGATATAGATAACTTTATTTTCCAGCACCTGTTTAAAGGTTAAAGCCCGAAGTACTGGAGAAGAAACTTTTCCGTCATATTTCTTATAGGCTTCAGTTACCAAATTTGCTCGCTGAATAGAAATATAAGGTTGAGTATCTAAACTTTCCTGTCTTAATTTTTCTATTCCTTTATTCATATAAATTAACCTCTTAATTTTACACTCAAATTAAGCTTCCTTAAAATCGCAGATACCATTCTCTTTAAAACTAAAATAACCATTCCCGCCGATTATAATATGGTCCAATAAAACAATATCCACAGTTCTGAGGGCGGCTTTTATAGCCTTTGTTATAGTGCAATCATCCTCTGATGGCTTTAAGGATTCTCCCGGATGATTGTGTGAAATAATAACGCCTGTCGCATGATTGTGTAATGCCCGTTCAACAATTTTTCTAGGATATACTACCGATTTATTAACCGTTCCTTTCTGTATAGTCTCAACTGCCAGCAAACGATTTCTGCTGTTTAAGAACATAACTTTAAACTCTTCGTCAGCTACTCCTTTTAAAGAAGCTTTCAGATAATTATAGACAACATCTGGTGAAGAAACTAAATCTTTTTTATAGAGCTTCACAAATCCTCAGGCTTGATACGCTGCATATTATTTCCACACCTTCAACTGTTCAAACTTCACTTTAAATTTCTTAAAGAATTTCTCAATCTTTTCCTTTTGCTCATAAGGAATCATTACACAACCTGCAGAAAGTTTCTGGCCACCTATTTCTTGCAGTAAGCCTTTATATTTGTATTCTTTTCTTGTCTGTTCGTAAAGTTGCCTGTTGAATCTTGCCTTTTCTTTTTGAAGTAAGCTACTTATCTGAAAAGAGTAAATCAGATAAGGTTTTTGTTGCAGTAATATAGCAGATGGTATGTCGGATGGTTCTCTCAGGTAGAGAATCTTTCCTTCCTGAAAGATGTTCTGCAGTAAACCAGTATCTGTTTTCTGCAATTCAGCTATAGTTCTTATGGTTGGCTGGATATTTCTGCCAATTTCAGACTCAAGCTCTATTACTTTATCGTGTATCTCTTTCTGGGTCTTATCTTCGGTTGTAAGTATAAGCAAATCAACGTCTGACCTTGAAGTAAATTCTCCTCTAGCAAGACTGCCATAAAGGATAACAGCTTTTACATCTGCAATTTTGGAAAGTTCTTTTGCTATCTTTTTAAGTATTCTCTTCATTAATCTTAACCTCAAATCTTTTTTCAAAAAACTCAATTA
The DNA here is from genome assembly GCA_018903015.1 of bacterium. Next base: position 2,638 of record JAHIPR010000059.1, on the reverse strand, counting down.
TTATTTTGAGATTGTCTATTACTGCCTTGGCTCTTTTGCCATTAATCCCGTCATAACCCAAATCCCCATAGGCAAACCATACCCTACGCATCGCCTTGTTTATTTCAGCAGGAAAATTATTATTTGAGTATTCATGTCTGCTCTGGTGATCGCCAAAATGCTCTCCCTTCCTGGCAGCATCAGCTTCTACCAACTGCTCAACAACCTTTGTGCCCAAATCACCAACCACTGTGCTTTGCTTGTTGTGATAGGCAGTTATTGTAGCTTTATACTTCTCTTTTGCTAATTCAAAATGTTTCTGAAAATCACCCATTTTTCATCCTTTCATCTTTCGTTATTGTAACGAATTATGGCTTTTTTGTCAAGTTTTTCGTTATTGTAATGAAGCAGGTATATTTAAACCTTTTATATCTTCCAGGGTTAAACCATTCACTTTTTGTGAATAACTATTCCTTTCCTCCCTTTGGTGCTGAACACCTATTTCTTCCCAAAATATCATTTCCTGCCCGCTTAACTGACTTTCAGGATTTTGACACCACCAACAATTAAGTGGACACCCTTTTAAAAAGACTGTAGTTCGAATTCCAGGTCCATCATGAATCGAATATCTTTGAATATTAAAAACTGTTCCCGTAGTCATAAGAAAAGACTTTGTCAAATAACCATCCCTTGTCATGTATTATAAAAGTTGAATGATTTTTTGAGCAATTTTCTCGGGAGTAAAACCAAAGCAATCAGCTAATTGCTGAGCTGGGGCACTCTTGCCAAAAGACTTCATAAATACTGTGTAATAAGAATCGTTTAATAACTGATACCAGCCCTGTCCGGTATTAGCTTCAATTACTACCCGAAGTGCGTCTTTAGGCCCCAGGACCTCTTCTATATATTTTTTCTCCTGTCTTAAAAATTCTTCTCTGTCCGGAATAGATACCACCCGACCGGTAATTCCGTTCACTTTTAAAATAAGATTTACCTTTACGGCTATCGAAACCTCACTACCGCTGGCTATTAATACTACCTGGGGCGCTTCTTTTTCTTTATGGGATATTATATAGCCACCCCGGGAGAATTCTTTTATACCACGATACTTTTCCAGATGAGGTAAATTCTGTCGGGATAAAACCAGGGCAGTTGGACCTTCTGTCCTTTTCAAAACTTCCTTCCAGGCTAATTTGGTCTCTTCTTCATCGGCAGGTCTGATAACTTTTAAATTAGGTATCATCCTTAAAGATTCAAGCTGCTCCACCGGCTGATGAGTGGGGCCATCTTCTCCTACCATTATAGAATCATGGGTAAAAATATAGAGTACCGGAAGCTTCATTAGGGCAGCCATTCTAATAGCCGGACGCATATAATCAGAAAAAACAAAGAAAGTGGAACAATATGGTCTAAATCCCTTGTGTGCTGCTATACCATTAACAATCGCTCCCATAGCATGTTCCCTTACTCCAAACCTGAGGTTTCTACCCTTAAAACTGTCTTTTTGAACTTCTCCATAGTTATCAAGATATGTCTTGGTAGAAGGAGATAAATCAGCTGAACCTCCGATAAGATAAGGAATTTTATCGGCAAGTTTATTTAAAACTATCGATGAAGCCACTCGGGTAGCTACCGGAGATTTTATTTTTAGGCTATCCAGTTCTAAATCTTGAGGAATAGTCAGATTTAAGGCTTTATCCCATTGCTCTTTGAGTTCTGGATATTTTTGAGCCCATTGGGTGAATTTATTTTCCCACTCTTCTCTTTTTTTGGTAAGTTGTTTTTTTCTGTTTTCAAAAAATTTTTTAACCTCAGATGAAACGTAAAATTTATCCTCCAGAGGTAATCCTAAATTTTTCTTTAAACCTTTTACTTCTTCTTCCCCTAAGGGTGCGCCATGACAGTTGCTGGAATCCTGCTTGGTAGGGGCACCATAACCAATATGGGTTTTAGCTATAATCAAAATGGGTTTATCTTCAGTTTCTTTGGCTTTAATAATAGCTGCTTTAAATTCTTCAATGCTATGACCGTTAATATGGTCAATTACTTTCCAATTATAGGCCCTAAATCTATCGGCTACCGATTCGGTAAAAGTTGCTTTAGTCTCTCCAGCAAGGCAGATACCATTATCATCATAGATAGCGATTAATTTTCCCAGACCCAGGTGCCCGGCTAAGGAAGCGGCCTCTGATACAATCCCCTCCATCATACAACCATCACCTAAAAGGGTATAAGTATGATGATCAACAATTTTATAATCCTCGGTATTAAACCTGGCCGCTAACATCTTTTCTGCCAGAGCCATTCCCACAGCATTGGCAAAACCCTGTCCTAAAGGTCCGGTAGTAACTTCCACCCCGGGAGTCTCTCCATATTCAGGATGACCGGGAGTTTTAGAATTAAGCTGTCTAAATTTTTTTAAATCCTCGAGTGAAAGGTTATATCCCGAAAGATGTAACAAAGAATACAACCAAGCTGAACCATGTCCGGCAGAGAGCACAAAACGGTCTCGACCCGGCCAATCCGGGACAGCAGAATCGTATTTTAATACATCTCCAAAGAGTACTGCTCCAATTTCTGCACAACCCAAGGGTAATCCCGGGTGACCGGAATTAGCCGTTTCTATCATATCTACAGCCAATCCTCTTACTATATTAGC
>JAHIPR010000001.1 GCA_018903015.1 bacterium | reverse complement strand
TTTGGGATCTGACTGTTTGATTTTTTCTATTAAATCATCAACAAGTTCCTCTAACTCATTAGGTGTAAGATAGAGTATTAATTGACCCAAATAGTAAGGAATATATTTAGTAAATTGATAATCTTCCATTTCTAAAGCCCGTAGCAATTCAATGGCTATATCGTTCCTCTGTTGAAAAGATAAGGAAGGCATTAAATTTACCAAAGCTTTACCAGCCAAATTTCTAATATCTTCTATGCCGCTAACTTTTAAAATATTGCAAAAATGCAAAGCGGTATAGATTTCTTCCTGCTTGCTCTTTAAGGTATGTTCTAATAAAAGTTGTATCTGAATTTTTTTGATTATTCCACTGGTTGAAGTTTTAAGATTACTTAGAAATATATACTGTATCTTTTCTATATCTCTGCGATAAAATTCGATGTACCTTTTTACAATGTTTTCATCCAAACCTAATAATTCAACTATCTTCATATTTAAATAATTTTCAGCAGGGAGCACTGAGGCAGAAATATTACGAGCAAATAATTTTCTTAAGTTATTTATAAATCTAAATTTTTTATCAATTTGGGGTATTAAATCATGGACTACCTCTAAAGCAGTAAGTCTAAGATTGTGATCATCTTTCTGTAACATCTTTATAATATAATCAAATAATGCCTTTACAGATTTTTCCTCTGAACAGATTGATATATGTTCGGCGGTTTTTATTAAACACAGTTGAATTTCTTTATCGGTATACAGGTCTTTTATATAGTGATTTAAAATACTTTTTCTATAATTGCTTACCTGATGATTATTGTGACAGTTAGAAAAGAGAGAAGAAATCATATTCTCAGTGCTATTAATAATTCGAGATTGATGAAGAGCAATCTTTTTATGATCTGGTTGTAAAAAATATTTTAAATATCTTTCCAATAAATTAACACTGGTAATCGCGGGAGGTTTTAGGGTAACATTCTGAGGAATCTCTTTGCGGTAATCTTCGTCAAAGCTGGCAATCAATAAACCGATAAGTTTTGCACTTCTCCTTCTTATTTCATCTTCCGGATGAGTTAATTGTTCGTATAAATATCTCAAGGTAATCATCTTCTGTTTTTGAGTCAAATAGGTGGAATATTCATTAAATATTTGTAGATATTCCCGCAGATTGTTCCAATCTTTTTCGCTTCGGGCTAATTCTAAAAGTGAATTAAGAGAAGATTCATCTCGAAGTTCGTGCATTAAATCTATATTATGTTCTATAGAAAGAAACTTTATATTTTGGATAACTTCTTGACCATGCATGAGAGGATAATACGGTTTTCTATCTTTTTTACAAGAACTTATCTCTTTATTCTCTACATCTACATTTACCCCTAAATTTATCATATAATCTTCAAAGTCTTTTAATTTCTCATAAACCCGGCAATATCTTTTTCTTTTTTTCTCATCAACGTTATCCAGTTTGCCTAAAATTAATTGAAAAGAATTTTTTAAATTAAAGATCCTCATCTCCTCTTTGAGACGGTTATTCGCATTTTTAACCCGAAAATCAGAATAAATTAATATAAGTGATTCTAAGGGTAAATCTTCTAATTCTAAATCCCAAACAGAATGATTAACTGCAATATGTCCGGCATAAGGAATATTATGTTTTTCAAACCACATATCAGTATAGTAATAATGTAAATAGGGAGTCCTTTCTACCTCGATATCCTTGCATCCATATTTTCCGATATCATGTCCTGCTGCTGCTCCGGAAATCCTCCCTAAATCAACAGGAAGACCCAGATTATATAACTGCCTGCCGATAAACAAAGCAATCCAATTTACTCCGCATATATGGTCAAGAGTATTGAACTTTAAAACTTCCTGGCTTAATTTCATCATCTCATAAATATACTCATCATTAAATGCTTTTAAAAATCTTTTATATTCAGCAGGATTCTCCAGTTTGTTTTTTTCTTCAGAAGTTAAGAAATTAAGGGGATATTTACCGTGAAAAGTAGGATCACCGGACGACTTTTGGAACTTCGAAATTACTCTTAAAAATTCTAAATAAAGCAAAAAAACTTTTCGGCAATTATCGGAAATATCTTTAACAGATGGATCTACTACTTCAGGGAAAGATTTAGAGAGGGCAAACTGAAATACCTGATAAAGCCAATTAACGGAATTATGTTTTTTGTCTATATCGATAAGGATATGCTGACATAAAAAATAAACTGCCTGACAGCTATAATCTTTCTTTTTTACCATAGATGATAATTGTTTTAAAAATAGAGGATCTTCAATATATTTTCTAACAAACTCTTTATCTAAAGAGGTATCATCTAATATTTGTGTGTGTAAAATTTTTTTAGATATTTTGTTATATAATTCTTTAACCATAGTTTTATACATTAATTACCATCCTAAAACATTTTATAGATTAATTGTTATATCCTATTTTGGCTTATTAAATCAAGATATCAATTAAAAAGGGATAATCCTTTTCTTTGTTAGTGTACACCCTCAAATTTCAAACCAGAGAGAAATTTCTCGTTTCGCCTCTTCAATGGTTGACGAGGCATGAACCAAATTCTGTAAAGCCCGCTTTCCCTTAGTAGAAAGGTCGGGTGAATCTATCGAAAAATCACCCCTTATTGTTCCTAATTCCGCAAAAAGAGGAACCGTATTCCCTACTATTTTTCTAACAACTTCAATAGCATGGTTTCCGCTTAAGATAATTGCAATTATTGGTCCCGAAGTTATTTGCTGAATCAACCATTTTCTAACCAGATTACCAACTTCCAGAGCATCATCAGTCCCTAAATCCTCTGCAATATTTAAATTATATTTTTTATAGGCATCTACGGTCTTTTTGCCAACAGATCTAATCCAATTTTTATCATCAGGATAGTGTTTTTTCACAATTTCAGTAGTAGCATTTGCTATTTTTATTTCTTCAAGACTTAGTCCTACTCTTTCAAATCTCGAAATAATTTCCCCAACCAGGCATCTTTTAAATGCATCGGGCTTTATTAACACTAGTGTTCTTTCCATTTCTTAATACACCTCTATTTCTTTTCCTTATCTTTTAATTATAATCTCCAGGCAAGGAACCGACAATTAAACCAACTACTTCATCGGCACTGGTCCTTTTTGTAATCCTTTCTGCAACTTTTTTAGCTCTACGCATAATTATCAACCTTGTAGCAACTGAAAATACATCATGGAGCTGATGACTAATAATAATGATAGAAACCCCCTGAGAGCTCAAAGTCCTTACCAGATTTAATACTTTTTTCTGCTCTGCCACTCCTAAAGCTGCTGTTGGTTCATCCATAATCAATAATTTCGCATTCCAATAAATAGAGCGTGATATGGCTACAGCCTGTCTTTCTCCTCCA
>JAHIPR010000058.1 GCA_018903015.1 bacterium | reverse complement strand
ATTTATATCAAAATTTTCAAGTGGGTAAGGTTTAACATTTAGTGTAAGGCAAAAACATGTATCTATAGTAGAAGTACAATCTGCAGAAATAATAAGGTTATTTTTACGCACATTAATGTAGAAAGGATCTTGGTAATCATGGTTTTCGAATACATAATCCTGTATTTGCAATCCCTTGAGGTCACAAGCTTTCACGCCAACTATACAATAAGGTTTCTGGATTGTATGAGGAATATCAGACTTGAAGTTTTCGGCAACAATTTCACGTGCGCGGAAGAAAAAAGATTTTAGTGGTTCAAAGGCTCGCACCTCACCGATAACAATATCATCAGTGAAGTCAATATACTTTTTATAAAAATGCTGCTCGCCTTTTTTAACAGGGACGTAAACCTCGTAATCGCTCTTTAAATTTTCGAGAAATTTTGCAAAACTACTGGAAGAAATATACTGCATGTTAGTACTTCCCCTTGTGAAATAACTGCAACATTTTAGTTTTCTTAATCTTATGTTATTTATTTTAGTGCTTTTTTAATATTATCTTTATCTAAATTCTTTGGTTCTTGCCTAAAATATACATTAACTACTGATTTCTATTTTTATTAAATCACCATATATTATTTTGTGAAAATTATCACAAATCAAAATATAGAATTATTATATCAATAAGACAGTTAGTATGTCAACCCTTAAAATCAATTAAATGCAATTTTTTTAAAAAAATATAAATACTTTATCAAGAGATCAGGTAATAAGTCAACCCTTCAAATTCAATAGATAAGTCTACATTGTGTATTTTAATTTCCGGGGGCAATACGATATGGACAGGGGCAAAATTTAAAATGGCTTTAACCCCACCTGCAACCATTTTATCTGCCACTTCCTGGGCTGAATCAGCTGGTACTACTAATATTCCAATATTTATATTTTCCGCCTGGATAAATTTTTCTACCCCTTTTATATCGTAAATAAAAATATGGTCAAGTTTCTTACCAATTTTTGAGGGATTACTATCAAAAATTCCCTTAATTATAAAGCCCCTTTTCTGAAAGCCTTTATACTTCACTAAGGCCTTGCCTAAATTCCCTGCTCCGGCAATAATAACTGACCACCTTTTATCTAATCCTAATATCTTTTTTAATTCTCTGCTAAGATCTATTAAAGGATATCCAAGTCCTCTTTTACCGAATTCTCCAAAATAAGCCAGGTCTTTACGAATTTGTGCTGAATTTATTCCGGTTATTTCTGCAATTTTAAATGAGGAAATAATTTTTAACTCTTTTCCCTTTTCTGTTTCTAAAATTTTTTCCAAACATCTATGATAAATAGATAAACGATTTATAGTAATGGAAGGAATGCTCTTTTTATTCAAACTTATATTTCCTTTTCTTATTTAGTTGTTATCCATATTTCATAACCTAATTTCTTCAATTTCTCTGAAATAGCTTTAGCCTCTTCTGAAGTTTTGAATTCCCCTACTTGAACCTTGTAAAGGGTTTTCCCTATAATTACATAAGTCTGGTATCCTTTATCTCTTATTTCTTTAGCTAACTTCTGGGCACCTTCTTCTTTTGAAAAAGCTCCTACCTGAACAGTATACACCTTCTTGTCTGAAACTATTTCAGACTCCTTTACTACCTTTACTTCTGGTTCTATCTTTGGAGTAGTAATAGTAACTGGTTCAGTTGTTGGAAGTTTTTCTTCTGTGATAACTTCTTGTGTTATCTCTTTCTCAGCGGTTCTTGTCTCTCCTTTTTCTTCTGTCGCTACTACCTCCTGGGGTGTTTCACCAGGAATCACTTGGGTAATACCTTCTTTGTTTTCTTCCTCTCTGGTTATCTGACTTTCAGGGGGAATATAACTCCTATCTCTGGCTAAATTAAAGGCTACACCCAAAATTATTATCGCGCCTATCAAGATAATAAAGGTCTCCAGATTAGTTCTGCTTTTCCTCTTATAAATCCTACTCGCTTTTCTCATATTAAATCATACTCCTATACTAACTTTTGGATAGACCCTGTTTAATAGATACTCGCTTAACAGGGTAGATAAAAGTTTGTACCGTGTTTTTTATATTATATACTAATATACTTTAATTATTCTACAAAATTTTTTAAAAACCTTCTTTTTTTCTTTTTTAATTTATAAATATTATTCAATTTGTTAAATTTTTTTTATTATGATAACATAAAACAGTATTAGCGTACAGCGTTTAGCGTATAGCGTATAGAAAAAAAGAACAAAAACGCAAAACTAAACTCGTATCTCGTTTTTAGTTAGCTGGTTAGTTGGTTACTTGGTTTAGTTAAGGAAATAAAAGATAAAAATCAGTAGTCAGGTGCCAGAATCCAGTATTCAGAATTACTTTAAGTTATGAGAGTATATTTTGGTTATATGTTCTTCTTGTTTCTGAATCCTTAAATAACAATTATGGCTTTTCGCTTTTAGTTTTGCGTTTTTAGTTTATTGATTTATCCTATACGCTATACGCTGTACGCTCCACGCTATATTATAAACTAACGACTAATTTAAAGGAAAAAAAATGGATTCAAAAAAGTATATTTTAATGGGCATTGGGAATACGCTTCGAGGTGATGATGGAATAGGTTCAATTATTGCCCAAAGTTTTAAAGATCGTGATTGGCTTTCTATGGACTGTGGGGTTGTTCCTGAAAATTTTACCTCAATTATCAAAAAAAATAAGCCCGATCTCGTAGTACTTATCGACGCTGTGGAGATGGACCTTAAATCCGGCGAATTTAGAATAATCTCTCCTGATAGGATTAGTGCCCTGCATCTCACTACCCACAGTATGCCTTTATCCTTTTTAATATCTTATCTGAAAGATTATACTCAGGAACTTATTTTTATCGGCATTCAACCTAAAATTATTGATTATTCTAATTCTGTTAGCTCTGAAGTTTTAAAGAGTTCTGAAGAAATAATAAAGATATTGAAAGTTAAAAAATTCAAACTTCTTAAAAAATTATAGGACTATGATTTTTTATTATTTATTTTTTAATTATCTATTCTACAATTAATTTAGATGATAACCTATCTGTATTCGCAAGAAGAAATTCTTCACTCATACTCAGACAATTTACTGGACATATATCATTACATTGAGAACAGAAAATACAATGATCGACATGGATTTTAATCTTCTTGTGATCGGGAATAAATTCGATTGCCTCAGCAGGACATACTTTAATGCACAATTTACATCCTGTACATGCATCTCTATCATAGACAATCTTCCCTCTAAATTTGTGGGGTATTTCCACAGGAGGATGTACCTTGGCCTCTCCTTTTTCAACTTTCTCCAATAATTTCAATATTGAATCAGGATAATAAGTAACCGGAAATACATTGGTACCTGGTTTTTTAAATAGTTGTTTTAATAATTCAAATCCCATTGGTGTTGGCATTTTATCACCTCAAACTATAATAGTATCTAAAACAATTAATGCAAGACCAAGTAATCCTATAATTGATAAAGGAATCCAATAAGCATAAGAAACTTGATCTATTTTTAAGCGCGCAGCAGCAACTCTGATAAAAGTTACTTCAATAAAAATTATTAAAAATAATTTTAACAGAAAAAATAATGAATCTACAATTATTGCAAATACCCCATTTAAAGCAAATAAGTGAGCAATATTATAGGGGAAAAATAAAAATATAGTTAAAGAAACCATTGCTATCATCTTTACCGCATCGGCCAGACCGAATAAGGCTAAATTTCTCCCAGAATACTCCACCAATAATCCCCCGGCTAACTCTGTCTCTGCCTCTGGGACATCAAAAGGTATCTTAGATAATTCACCAGGGGTAACTATTGCCAGGGTAACAAATAGAAGAATTACTCCCGCAAAACCTAATGGCCCAACCAATCCCCAAATAGGATGGGCATTAATTACGGCCAAAGAAAAGATATTTAATTGCGGATAAGTTTGGCTCAATTTCCATCCTATGGCAATCACGGTAGTTACTAAAGGTAGTTCATAACTTATCATCATTACCATTTCTCTTTGAGCTCCCACACTTGCATAAGGTGAACCAGAAGCAAAACCACCTACAACCATTCCAATTGAAGTTATGGTTAGTAGATATACAATCAATATAATATCACCATATCCGCTTAATAATGGAGAAATGTTTCCTATCGGCATGTAATATAAAATGGTAATAGAAACTACTAAAGTCATAATCGGAACTCCATTAAATATCCAGGGCACCGCATTCTCTGGTACTATATTCTCTTTAATCATTAATTTAAAGAAATCCATAAAAGGCTGTCTTATGGGGGGACCAACTCTTGCCTGCATCCTTGCTGCTAACTTCCTATCTATACCTTTATAGAATAAACCCAGTACTACTCCTAAAAAAGCAATTATGATTGCTCCTATTATTTTCCAGAACATACCTAATAAACTCATAGTGTTCATGGAGTAATCCTCCTTGTCTTTTGCACACTCAATTTATGTAGATCCTTCTTAGTTAATATACTTTTTTGACCATTAACTTTATTTAAAATAGTTACTCTATCCATACACGCTATACAGGGGTCAATAGAAGCGACTACAATTGGAATATCAGCAATCTGCTGACCAAGAAGCATAGGAACCCAGGTCATTAAATTATTATATGTAGGAGCTCGAGCTTTCCAGACCTCAGGTAATTCTGATTCGTTTAATTTTACATAATGAATAACCTCACCACGAGGGGCTTCATGTCTTCCAATTCCCTCACCTTTTGCCTTCTTTAATTGATTCAACAGTTTAACCAATTTTTTCTCAGCTACAATTTCTCCTGAAGGCATATTATCTAAACATTGTTCGATAATCTGTATTGATTGTACTACTTCTAATAATCGAACAATTACACGATCATAGACATCACCATTTACTACTCCAGTTAATATATCTGGAGTAATGGCTTTTACTTCTAAATCAGCATAGGCTGAATAAGGTTGATCCTGTCTTATATCCTTATTTATCCCCGAAGCCCTGGCAGTAGGCCCTACTGCACATAAGCGAATAGCATCTTCCTTGGTTAAAATTCCAACATTTTTTGTTCTTAAGGCGATAGTTGGGTCATTTAGGAATACATCTTCTATCTTACTATAGATATCCTTATAGAAATCTAAAGTCTTTCGTACTCGGGGTATTTGCTCTTTACTAATATCTCTTCTTACTCCCCCAATCATAAATATTCCATAGTTTATTCTATTCCCAGTTAGATATTCCAAAAGATCTAAAACTTCTTCTCTTGCTCTCCAGGAAAGATATAAAACAGAATCAAAACCTATTTCGTGAGCAGCAAGCCCGGCCCACAATACATGAGAATGGATTCTTTCCAACTCCGCGATAATTACTCTGATATACTGAGCCCTTTCTGGTACTTCTATCCCTGCAGCATTCTCCACTGCCCTACAAAAAGCAAAAGGATGAGAAGCTGAACAGATACCACATATTCTCTCTGCCAAATAAATAATTTGTATGGGATTTCTTTGTCTTCCCATAAATTCTATTCCCCGATGATTATCTCCGGGGGCTAAATTTACCTTTTCTATATGCTCTCCATATATTTCAAAGTTAAGGGTCACCGGTTCTTTTAGGGAAGGATGAACCGGACCTATAGGGATAGAATAAGTCATCTTACTCAACTTTTCTCACCTCATCTTCCTTTCTTACTGTTTTATCCACACCTTTTTCATCTCTTCTCAAAGGATATACTCCCTTTTGGAAATCCTGGGGTAAAAAAATATTGGGTAAATTAGGTAAACCTTCTATAGTTACTCCAAACATCTCTTTTATTTCTCTTTCTGCAGTTTGAGCTCCTGGAATTAAATCGGTAATAGTGGGAATCTTAAGATTTTTTTTAGGTATCCGCGTAGTTAAATTTATAGAAATTTCTTTAAATCTTTCGGCATAATAAATAGAAAAATGGTATATCAATTCAATCTCCTCACCTATATCATTTCCTGAAATTATAGCAAAATGAGGGAATTGAATAGTGCATAATAATTTTATTGCTTCTTTAAAGTTTTCTAACCTTATTTGTAACCATATTACACTATAAATACTCTTTTTTAATCCTGCTGTTTTGGTTTCTATCCTACTGTCAATTATAGCAGATTCATTTAGTCTCTTTTTAAATAATTTTACAATTTCATCAGGCCTCATATATTCCATTCTCTACCACCTTTTCTTTTTTAGTCGTTAGTATATAGTATAGCGTATAGCGTATAGTTTTGGATTAGCAAGATGCTTGTCCTAATTAAGCTAAAAAGTTAAAGCTAAAAGCGAAAAACCATAATTCAAAACTCAAAACTTTTTATATAAAGTATTGCTTTTAATATACGGGTCGGATTTACCCGACCCGAGTTTTGCGGGCTTGACAAATCAAGCACCTACACATTACTCACTACGGGCAGACACAAGGTCTGCCCCTACTACATATTATACATTCATATTATACATTACTATTTTCTTCACGCGATACTCGATACTCGATACTATTTTACTGAAGCAACTTTCATACTTTCTCTTAATTTTTCTAATTTAATCCAAGTTTGCAAAACTCCATTTATTACTGCTTCTGGCCTAACAGGGCAACCAGGTACATAAACATCTACTGGTATAAGCTTGTCTATTGAACCTAATAAATTATAAGAATCATAAAACACTCCTCCACTTGTACCACAAGTCCCAACTACTATCACTGCTTTAGGATCAGGAGTCTGTTCATAAACACGTTTTGCTCTAACTGCCATCTTATGAGTTACCGGTCCTGTTACTAATAATACATCAGCATGTCTCGGGCTACCGACTAATTTTATTCCAAATCTCTCCAAATCATAACGAGGAGTCAATCCTGCCACAATTTCAATATCACAACCATTACAAGAACCTGTATTTAGGTGAAAAACCCATAATGATCTCTCAAAATATTTATTTAATTTCACTTTATCCATTCACTCCTACAATAATTAGTATTATTACCATTAATATAACGCTCCAACTGGCATAATCATTTATGTTTCCCGTATGTATTTTAACTAAAGGAGTATAATAATCTTTTAAAGCCTCAGTAAATCCCCAAAAAATATGACTCGCACTGATATGAGAACCTTCTTTACTTAGTTCGGGGTTGCCTGAAATAAAAGGTTTGTCCTGCTCGGTATTCTTTTTATAACTTTTTTCCCCTTTGCTTCTTATATAGTATACTATTCCTCCAATTACTAATACTACTATTACCCAAATAATTGCACTCCAAAAACCACTACCTGTTTCCAGTAAGCCTAACATCTTTAAATACCTCCCAATACTGTTCCGGTATATTTAAATTGCTCAATCAATGCCATTACTGCAGGATGTACCAAATTTTTCACTATTAAATCCGGAAATAATCCAAAGAATATTGTAATACAGGATAAAACTACCATAGCCCAGACCATACTTTGAGGAACTTCTCTAACTTCTTCAAATTTAGGCAACTTTGGACCTAAAAATGCACCATGGAAAACTTTAACAAAGGAAGCCAAAGTCAAGATGCTAACCAACATAGCTATTATAGAAAGTAGTGGATTAAATCTATATACAGATTCGTAAATTAAAAGTTTGGAAGCAAAACCATTAAATGGTGGGAGTCCAGAAATAGCAGCGGCTCCAATAATAAAGAAGATAGTAGTATATTTCATCGAGTGAGCTAATCCACCCATTTCATCGAGGTCTCTAGTCCCTGTCCTAAAAAACAGTGCTCCTGCAGTTAAGAATAATAAACCTTCATACATAGCATGGTTTATAAGATGGAAGATACCACCTTCCATAGCAGTAATTCCATAGGTAGATAAAGCTACCGGATTTGCTAAAACAGCTAATCCTACTCCTACTCCAAGAAGCATATAACCTGTTTGAGATATGGCGTTATATGCTATTAGTCTTTTTATGTCTTTCTGAATAATTGCCATGGTAACGCCTATAAACATAGATAAAACACCAAAAATAATAATTATCCAACCCACAGCTAATGTATTTAAAGTAATATTATATAAAGAAAAAGTTACCCTAAATAAGACATAGAGACTTGCCTGACTTGCAGAAACTAATATTATAGTAATTGGTGTAGGAGCTTCTGAGTAGGCATCAGGAGTCCACATATGCATAGGCACTGCCCCTGCCTTCATAGCCAGTACAGGCACTAAAAGGCCTAAAGCAATCTTATCTAATTGAGAATATTTTATAACACTGGCTAAAGCTGCAAAATTAAGAAGACCATATTCCCCATAAAAAATTCCTACGGTAAATAAAACTATAAGAGCAGCTATCGAACTAACCACCATATATTTAAAACCAGCCTCGGCGGGCTCTCCTAAATTAACCCCTCTAAAAGAAATTAAAGCAACTGCGGCGATAGAAGCAATTTCTAAAAAAACAAACAAGTTAAACATATCTCCAGTAAATTCAATGCCAAATACACCTACAGTTAAAAGAAGTAATAAAGAATAATATTTATCAAGACCGCTATGATGCTCCATAAATGCTAAAGAGTAAATTGCTCCCACGAAAGAAATAATAGCAGTAATCAAACCCATAAATATACTCATTGCATCTATCTGAAACATAATCCTGATGGGGAATTTTAACCCTGAAGGCAAAGTCAAAGAAGGAGATGTTGCACCAAAAACATAAACTTGGGGACCAACTGTTAGTATTTTAACCGCTAATGCAATGGTCAAAATTAAACTAACACTTAAAGCAAGGGTGGTAAGAATCCCCGT
>JAHIPR010000057.1 GCA_018903015.1 bacterium | reverse complement strand
TTTCTCATTGATACTCTTCTTGGCAAAAATTAAAGGTAACTCTATATTTTCTCTAACCGTTAAGTTTGGAATTAAGTAAAACCTTTGGAAGACAAAACCAATATTTTCCCTTCTAATCTTTATTAAATCATTTTCCCCAAGAGGGGTAACTTCAGTATTAACAATTTTTAAAGTTCCCTCAGTAGCTTTATCAAGACAACCAATCAGGTTCATTAAAGTGGTTTTCCCTGAACCAGATGGACCAACAATTGAAGCAATTTCCCTCTCCATAATTTTAAAATCCACCCCATCGAGAGCTCTGACCATCTCTGAGCCTCTCTGATAATATTTTTTTAAACTTTTCGCTTCCAAAATGACTTTAGCTTCCATCTTATTTTACCAACCTTTCATCCTGCTCTATTTTTCCATCATTTAAGTGAATAATCCGGTCAGTTGAATGACCCAATCTAACGTTATGAGTAGCAACTACAATAGTCAAACCTTCTTCCCTATTAAGCTCTCGGAAAAGATCAAAAAGTCCTTGGGCATTCTTAGTATCCAGATTGCCGGTAGGCTCATCCGCAAGAAGAATCTGAGGATTATTAACTAGAGCCCTGGCCACAGCCACCCGCTGTAATTCTCCTCCGCTTAATTCATTAGGAAAATGAGTTAACCTATGATCTAATCCTACTCTTTTTAAGAGTGTTTCTGGGTTAGTATTATTTTTAAAATTTCTGGCAAAAATCAGAGGTAATTGAACATTTTCCAATGAATTTAAAGAGGAAATTAAGAAAAAATCCTCAAACACAAATCCAATTTTATCGACTCGGATACGGCTAAGTTTTCCTTCATTAAGTTCTATAGGGTTACACCCTAAAATATCTAATCTACCAGAAGTGGGCTTATCTAAACATCCAACTAAATTTAGGAAAGTAGTCTTTCCTGCCCCCGATGGTCCCATTATGGTAACAAATTCGCCTTCTTTAATCTCTACATCTATCTCTTTTAAAGCAACTATTTTTTCGAATTCAGAGGAATATATCTTTTTTAATTTATTAGCTCTTATGGCGAAATCTTTCATTATTCTCCACTCCTTATTACTTCAATAGGTCTCATGGAGGCCGCCCTAAATGCCGGATACAATCCGGAAATTATTCCAATAATTATTACTCCAAAGAAAGAAAATAGTAAAAGTTCTGGAGTAACCAAGAGTAATTTACCTCCCGGGGCATAAGGCATTACTTTTCTCACTAAAAGTTCCACCAAATTTCCACCAAAAATCGCAATAATTGAACCAAAGATGCCGCCTAAAGTACAAATAATGAGTGTTTCTATCCAGATTAATTTAAATATATCTAATTTTGAAGCACCTATTGCCTTCATAATGCCTATTTCTTGTGTCCGTTCAAAGACGCTCATTAATATGGTATTAATAACCCCAATAATAGCTACAAATATGGCAATAAAGGCCACAGACATAATTAAAATTTTAGCTGAATTTACCAGATTTAGGATTGTCCCTTTAACCTGACTCATACTGATTACTTGAATACTAGCGATAGGATAAAGCCTTTCTTCGAATGCTTGAAGTCTATCTATTTGTTTTAGTTTAATACCTATACTAGTTAGCTTACCTTCTATTTCAAATATTCGTTGAGCAGTTTTTAAAGGCAAAAAGAAATCTCCATCTTCTAGGGAAGCAGTCTTCTCAAAAATCCCCACAATGACTAAATTTGTATCTTCCCCAGGAATTGATATTTTATCACCGACTGTTTTTTGTAATTTTTTTTGTATTGATTCTGCTTTATCATATCCCAAAATAACTTCATTGGCATCATCACTTGAGAACCACTCTCCAGATTTTAACTTTACATTAGGCTTAAGTTCCATATAACTTCTTTCAATTCCTGAATAACTATCAAAACCCCCTTTACCATCGCTTTTTTCTGGGTCATAAACTAACTGTACGAGTAATGGTGTAATCTTATCAATATCAGGATCGCTGATTATTTGTTTATAGATATCCTCATCTATAAACTTAAGACCTGCTTCTCCCTTAAGTACCCTAGTTGCTGCCTCGTAAGGGCAGCCTTTGGCAGTTACAAGAACTTGATATCCCATCTTATCGACATCGGAGGTTAATGCCTCTTGATACCCGGCATTAAAACCTAAAAGACAGACTAAAACTGCTACTGCTACTGCTACTCCACCGATGGTTAAAAAAGAGCGAGACTTTCTCCGTTTTAAATTCTTATAAGCAAGAACAAAGAATTTCATTAAAATTCAACTCCTTTCCCAATAATGGTTATTCTCCCATTTTTATTCTCCGGCACACCTTCAACAACTACTTTTTTCCCAACTTTTGGAGGAATACTAAGACCTGAGGGATTAATGTCTACATAAATTGTACCTGTATTATCTTCTAAAAAGAACCAACATCCTGAGGGGCACTCTCGGACAATCTTACCCTCCAATCTGACCGTTTGGTTAAGATATTCACTTGGATTAGTATAAATATCTTTTACACTGACAACTTTTTTTTCGGTAATATTAAC
>JAHIPR010000056.1 GCA_018903015.1 bacterium | reverse complement strand
TGAGCATAAATTTTATAAGTTACCATATCCCCTCTAATACTTTGGTCATAATTTAATTCTTTATCTGTGGGGAAATATTCGGAAGCTTTAAAATACTGCAGCCCATCCGACCCTTTAATTCCTATAGTTCTTATTATGCCATTAAAATCGCCATCAAAATTATATTCAAAAATTTCGCTTACCTGAATATCACCATTTTCTAATATCTTCACCTGGGCTTGATAATCAGTTATTTCAAAACTCCGCTCCGCGTAAGTAATAAAAGTAGCAAAAGAAAATAATATAATAATCAATAAAGCAAAACCCGTCATTAACTTTGCTTTTATTTTAACCACCCCCCTAATCGCTTTTAAGTTGATGCAAAGAACCGTTCCCTGAATTACGCTTATTTAAGCTATTTATTCAAAAACCCTACCACCAACTATTGCAGCGGCGATAGGGTTTTTGGATTTAAACTAAATTTTCACTTTTCAGGGTAGAGCAGGAACTAAGATATTTTGTCCGGGGAGAACTAATCTGGGATTTTTTAAGTTATTAATTTCATTTAATTCTTCCCAGGTGAGGCCATATTTTTTAGCAATCGCCCATAAGTTGTCTCCTGTTTGTACCACATAAGTAGAAACTTTCAATACTCCTTCATCGATGAGTTCGAAAACGTTCAGTGCTTTTACATTTAATGTCCTGCCATCTTCGGAAGTTGGGATAGATAATTCTCCTTTTCTTACCATATCGAAAATGACTTCTTTAAAAGGAGATTCAAGGTCAACTCCGGTTATCTTCCAGTTGTTATCGACTGTGGGAGCTAATACCCCACCTTTTTCTTCTTGAACATATTTTACAATCATAGCTTGAATTCTACCAGCATCCTGTAGAGTCTCATAGGAATCATAATATCTATCATCCATAGTTACCAATCCTAATCCTAGCAATGTTCCAAAACGATAATTATTCAAAGAAAGTCGGTAGATTCTGTTATCATCTAAAGGTTTACCGTTATATAGTATATTTTCCACCCGTTCTCCCGCTGGTTTAGAGAGATTAACCTCATAAGTCATCCCGGAAAACATGTCATAGTTGTAACCGCGAATATCAGGGTTGAAACTGATGGTGATATCTCCTTCCTTATAACTGTTGTAATAACTTGCTGACCATTCCATATACTTTTTCAAGTTTGCACCGGTAATCTTTGTTCCTACCAGGGTGTTGGGATATAAGTAAATAAAGGCTACATCTTTCTTTTTAAAGGGACCTTTTGATAAGTTTGAGCCGAAATTAAAGAGCGCTGCTGAAGATACGTCTGCTTCGGTATAAAACATTTGCACTTCATTAATTAAATCAATTACCGAAGTATCTTCTAATTGAGAAGTAGGCATAGTGGTTATTTTGGCTTCTCCGGTGATATAATCAGGAGTGGCAATAAAATCAGCGCTAATCTCTCCTACTATTAAATTGGCATCAGCAATCGATTCATCATGTACAAATTTAAATTTTGCTAAAACTTCTTCGTCCTCTTTTACTTGTTTAGTTTCAAGATTTTCTGTAACCACTTCCACTACTTTCCACTTATCATCTGTTTTTTCCAATTTGATTGCTGCTTTGGCTAAAGCCCATCCCCACTTTCCTGGTTCAATTATGTGCACTCCGTTTGTTACTTCATTATATTTTGAATGGGCGTGTGCGGCAAAGATTACCGAAAATTCCGGACAGGCTTCAGCGATTGTTTTTGAGCCTTCATAACCGTGTTCCCCATCCGGACCTAAATGGAATGCTCCAATCAGGACATCATATTTGCCCTCAAGTTCCGCAATAACCTTTTTAGATTGCTCTACTGTGCCGGGAAAAGTTAATCCTTCAAAATGTTCCGGAGCGCTCGCTTCCCACAGAGTAACGTGAGGTGGAGTCATACCCACGATAGCAACCCGCACGTCATTAACCTCAAAAATTTCGTAAGGTTTAACAAAATAAGTTCCGTCGGTCTTTAAGATATTAGCGGATAAAACTGAATTTTTAAAAGTTGCTACATTTTTTTCTAAAAAAGCTTTCTCATAATTGAACTCATGGTTTCCAACGACCCATACATCATAATTTAAGAAATTTAATCCTTCAATCATGGGATGCACCGGTAAATCATTAAACAAATCCGCACTATTGTCCTGAACCGTGTCTCCGCAGTCCATTAAAATCAGGCCGGGGTCAATAACTCTTTCCTGTTTTACCAGGGTGGCAATTTTGGCAAGTCCGGTGTCATCGTCATACGAATCAATAGCATACTCATAGGGGTAAATCCGTCCATGTAAATCTGCAGTTCCTAGAATAGTAATGATTGTAGTGTCTGCGGCAAAAACATACGAGAAAAGTAAGCCAAAAACTAAAGTTAAGGTCAGTAAAATCGATAGTACTTTGAATTGCCTTTTCATTTTAAAAATCCTCCTTTTATATTTTATATTTTTTAATTTTTGTGCCTAAGGATCATCCCCGGTCACACTTTATATATTATTTTATATATTCGATAGAACATTCTAAAAATCCTTTTTTTTATTTAAAATATTTTTATTTTTT
>JAHIPR010000055.1 GCA_018903015.1 bacterium | reverse complement strand
AATTAAAGAAAAAGAAGAAAGGCCTTTTTATCCTTATATAATTTTATGGGTAGACCAGTATTCAGGCTTTATATTAAGTCATGATTTAGCAAAACCTGCAGAATGCATGTCCGAATTTCAAAGGAATTTCTTTAAACTCGCTGAAAATAGGAAAACTCTGCCCCGGGAAATATTGGTCAAAAAAGAAGAGACTTTCAAACTACTTGAGCCTATTACTTCAGAGCTGGGAATTAATTTAAGAAGGGTAAAAAAGTTGAAAATGTTGGAAGAAGCCCAAGCGAGTATGCGTAAATTCACCACAAGCGGGAAATTATAGTGGACACTGCAGTATCATTTTATCCGATTACAACCCTGAATTAATTTCCAGAATTTTAAAATATGGAAATATTTATGAATGGGTCTGGCTCACTCACAAATTAAATAAAAAAGGTATTAAAAATTTTCTCAAACATTCTAGCTATAAACTTGATGATAGAACTTTTAACTGGTGGAGGATTTATTGTGGATTTAACCATACTTTCCAAAAAGCAAATAGAGATATTGGAAACATTAAAAAAATCAATCCTATTAAATAGCTTAAGTATTGCCTCTGTAGAAGATATTTCTGCTATGAAAGTGATTTCCCTTATTCAACGAGGACTAAAAAAAGATTTTGTTGACCTTTCAATCCCAGCGCTCTTTATCCCGCAAACTCAACATTCCAGGAAACCCTCCATTATTATCATTATACTAAAGATCTGCTTACTGCTTACTTAATAAAACTATACCAACAAGGAGAAAAAATGGTAAATATTTATGGCACTGGTCAACTGGCTGAAATTACCTACTATGCCGGAATAAGTACTCCCTTAAAACTAGATGCAATTATAAGTGATGATCCATCCAAAGAAAAATTCTTAGGCCAGCAAACTATTTCTATCTACCAACAACCCGGAGAAATTAACCAAAGAAATAAATAAATACAAAAATATTAAATGTCATTGCGAGGAGCAAAGCGACGAAGCAATCTCAATCTACATCGATCATCTTAAAATTATTAATATCGAAACTATCCTTAAAAATTCTACTTAATCTCCTCACCCTTGAAGGGAAGACTAACTCTATATATTTCCTCCCCTTGAAAGGGAAGAATAAGCTTATATATCTCCTCCCCCTTCAAGGGGGGAGGATTAAGGTGGGGGTGGAGGAAGGGCACAATTCATTGTACCCTCGGCAAACTTTTTAGAATAAGTTTATATAATAAAGTGATATAATGATATAATGAAAATAGGAGAAGTAGTTTAAAAAATAAAAAAGGATGGATGGTACTTAGTGAGAATCAAGGGAAGCCATAGACAATATAAGCACCCTAATAAAAAGGGTTTAGTTACAATTTCAGGTCATCTAAGAGATGATCTTGCCAGGGGAACCTTAAATAGTATTTTAAAACAATCAGGTTTAAAGGAGGTAAAGGAGGATGGTTGAATACACCATTATTATAGAGAAGGCAGAAGGTAATTACTCTGCATATTGCCCAGACCTACCCGGTTGTATCGCTACTGGTTTTACCCCAGAAGAGACCATTCAGAGGATGAAAGAGGCTATAAAATTTCATCAACCTTCTACTAAGGCTGTATCTATTGGAATAGCAGTGAATCAGTGAATCAGGAAACGCTTTATCCCTCGCCCTTTTAGGGGAGAGGGTAGGGTGAGGGTGAAATATCCTTTTGACCTTGTCTCCAGACTAATATATAAGGAGTGAAAACATGGAAATGGTTGCTGAAAGAACCACCGATTGGCAGTTTGGCAGATTGGCTGATTGCCAGAATGTTTTTTTGGATAAGATATATTGAAGAAATAGGAACGGGAACTAATAAAACCATACATAAAAATATCTCACAAAATTAGGCTTAGGAGAGAGAGAAAATAGAATCGTTAGATTATTACTTAAGCAAGAGAAAATTACAAGTGGTGAGATACAAGAAATATATAGTGTAACTAGAGATACTGCAAATAGGTACCTTAAGAAGCTTATTAATTTAAATATCATTGAAAGAAAAGGAAAGGGTAGATTTGTTTATTATGTTTTACGAGAAAAGTGATACGTCAGATTTACGTCAGATTTTAAGATAAAAAACCATTTCTGCTTTTGCTAATACAAAAGGAACATATTCAACTACACGCAGAAATTAGAGGAACCGAAAGGATAGAGAGATGGGAGTATCCTATTGAAGCTACAAGAGAGGCGGTTACTAACGCAATATGTCACCAAGACCACTCTACTTCGTATTTTTAAATCCTTAAAAGAGAAAGGGTTAATAAAAAAAGAGGGGAAGGGTAAAAACATTTACTATATGACATTTCTCCTTTTTCTCTTCGTAATTCTTAATTTTGACAATTATCCTAAACATAATTATAATAAACTTGGAAGTAATACCCATTTGGAATCATAAACTTATAATATGTAATAATATAGTAGTAAAAGCAGCTTATAAAAAATTGAGAGGCCATCAATGATAGAGCAAAGATTAATTTACCTTGATGTATGTGTTTTATGTAGACCTTTCGATAATCAACAATATCTAAGAATAAGAATGGAAACAGAATCAGTAAATCTAATATTAACAAATGTAAAGAGAGGTAAATATAAATTACTGGTTTCACCAGTCCATATAAAAGAGATAGAGGCGATTCCTGATATATATGAACGTATTCAGTTGAAAACTATTTTGGATAGATTTGGTGTACATACTACTGTTAATATTTCTAAAACAAGAGAAAGGGCAGAAGAATTAGTTAGTACAGGTTTTGGAGTAGCTGATGCAGTACATATTGCTTTTGCGGAGAAATCGGGGACACCTTTTATAAGTTGTGATGACCAGCTTATTAAAAAGTGTTTGAAGCATAAAGTAAAAATATGGTGCGGTAATCCGGTTATTTTTTGCGAGAAGGAGGGATTAAGATGAAAACTGTAAAATATATGGACGAAGAGACGGTAATTAAAAAAGCGATGCAGGTGCTTATAAAAGAATTGGGACCAGTAGAAGCTATTAGATTTATAAATATACCAAAAAGTAAAAGGATTGAAAGCGTAAAACGACATAGAGAATGGCAAAAAAAATTGAGCAAGGATATATTTTTTGATGAAGTTTTTGCAGATAGATCCACATAAAAGGAACAAGAATTTCGGTAGAAATAAATTACTATAAGACAAAGATAGGTAATGTTGTAAGAGAGGTTTTAAAAGAAGGAATAAGGTTATGATAGATGAATATGTCATTCCCGCGCAGGCGGGAATCCATACTTCTTTTCCCTCGCTCTTGAGGGGAGAGGGCAGGGTGAGGGGGAAGAATGTCATTGCGAGGGAGTGAAATGACCGAAGCAATCTCATCTTGCATCTTGTAATTTACACCTTTTTTATTTTTATTATATAAAATTCGCATGTTCTAAAACGCAGATAATACAAGGGTTTCAGCGCCCTCTTGAAAATTTAATAAATATTCATCACGCAAATTAGCATAAAAATAAGTAAAAAAGTGCTAAAAATAGCTTTTTTAGGTCTTGAAAGGCTTACTATATAAGGCTTTCAGGCAATATCAACGTATAAGGCGTATAACGCATT
>JAHIPR010000054.1 GCA_018903015.1 bacterium | reverse complement strand
CCGAGGATTATAACATTGTTGACCATTATACTTATACTCTTTTAAGTGACGGCTGTATGATGGAAGGTGTTACTTCTGAAGCTGCTTCTTTAGCTGGTCATCTGGGCTTGGAAAAGTTAATAGCTATCTATGATGATAATAAGATATGCTTGGCTGGAGAAACTAAAATGACCTTTACTGAATCGGTAGCCGATAGATTTAAAGCTTATAACTGGCAGGTAATAGAAAATGTCGATGGTCATAAAGTAAAAGAAATTAAAGATGCCCTGATAGAAGCTAAGAAAAGCAAAAATAAACCTACCTTAATTATGGCCAGAACCCATATTGGTTATGGTGCCCCTACCAAACAAGATTCTTGCAACTGTCATGGCGCACCTTTAGGCGAAGAAGAAGTAAAGGGTTTAAAGAAAAATTTAGGATTACCTCTGGAGGATAAATTTTACGTTTCATCTGAGGTTAAAGAATTTTTTGAAGACAGAAAAAAACAGCTTACCAAAAAAAGAGAAGATTGGGAAAATAAATTCACCCAATGGGCTCAAACATATCCCGAACTCAAAGAGCAATGGGACAAAGCCTTAAATCTGACTATTCCTCAGGATTTAGAACTGGAAAGTTTGGAAATAAAGTCTCCGGTAGCTACTCGAGTAGCGTCATCGATAATCTTGAATAAACTTGCTGATGAAATTCCTTATCTTATCGGTGGTTCGGCAGATTTAGAACCTTCTACTAAAGCTTATTTAAGTAAATATGAGGATGTTCAAAAGGATAACTTTAATGGTAGAAATATCAGATTCGGAGTTAGAGAACATGCGATGGGAGCGATAGTTAATGGTATTGCAGTGCATAAGGGATTTAGACCTTATTGTTCCACTTTTTTTGTTTTTTCTGATTATATGCGTCCGGCTATTAGGATGGCAGCTTTAATGAAGCTTCCGGTAATCTATATCTTTACCCACGATTCTTTCTTTGTAGGAGAAGATGGCCCAACTCATCAACCGATAGAGCAACTTGAATCTTTAAGGACTATACCAAATCTAAAGATTATTCGACCTGCTGATGAAGAAGAGACCAAATTAGCCTGGAGAGAAATCTTAAAGAAGACAGAAGAGCCTACCGCCTTGATTTTATCCCGACAGGATTTGCCCCATCTGGAAAAATCTCGTGGAGTAAAAGAATTCGCTCGTGGTGGTTATATAATATCTCACCAAGAAAAAGAAGTCCCTCAAGTAGTATTAATGGCCAGTGGCAGCGAGGTTTCGATAGCTCTAAAAGTAAGCCTTATATTAAAAGTGAATGGCATTGCCAGTCGGATAGTATCTATTCCGGATAGAGAAGAATTTTTAAGACAAGAAAAAAAATACATAGAAGAGGTCTTAGGACCTGGGGATGCTCTTCGAGTAGTGATTGAGGCTAATACCGGCCAAGGGTGGTATCAGCTATTGAATAATTCTTATTATACGGTATTTATGAAATCTTTTGGAAAAAGTGCTCCAGCCCAACAATTAGCTGATTATTTCGGTTTTACCCCCGAAAAGATTGCCCAAAAAATCATACAACTCTTGTAATACATGACAGGGGACGGTGACAGGAGACAAGTGCTAATACTCTGAGAGCCGCTCAAAAAGAACCTGGAAAATACCGAAATCTTATTGTGCGGGTAGCAGGTTACAGTGATTATTTTAATAATCTCAGCAAGACCTTGCAAGATGAGATAATTAGCCGAACCGAACATCAATCTTGTTGAAATAATTAGTGTAAAATTTAGTTGGGTAGTAAATAAACAAATTATTAGTTAGTTAGTGTAAAAATTTTAGTAAAATAAATTTGACAAAACTAAAAGTTGTGGTATACTTGTGAAGTTAAAGTCTGTTAGATAAAAACGACTGGCCTTTATTACTTAAAAGAGATGCTAACAACAATCAACTGAATTCTCTATAACAGATTGTTAAAAAAGGATCTCTTGTGTTTTAATAATGTTATCGTTAAGAGGTTAGAATCATTTCCTTGCTTCTTCTCTCCCAAAGAAACGTTATTGGACTTAAGAGAAATAATAACGAAAAGGAGGGAAAAAGTATGCAAGGTAGTAAATTATATGTAGGAAATCTTAAGTATTCTGTAACCAATGATTCATTAAGTGAATTGTTTGCTAGTTACGGTGAAGTTAAGAGTGTCAACATTATCGAAGGTAAAGGCTTTGGATTTGTAGAAATGTCTTCTTCAGCAGAAGCTGGAAAAGCCAAAGATGCGTTAAATGATACCGATTTCGATGGTCGTCCTTTAAAGATTGACGAAGCCCGTCCACCTAGACCAAGAAGCGAATATCGTAGTAATAGTAGATACTAAAATAATAAATTAGTGAATCCTGCTTAGTAGATACTCACTTAGCAGGATAAAGAAAATAGACTAATTTAAATTTAAGGTAATTCTGTTGTATCAATAAAGGCCAGTCATTTTATATAACAGTTCAATTAAATCCTCATCAGATGTATCCCGCGGATTATTATTTAAACTTCCCCCCTTTGCACCTTTAATTAATTTTGGAAAATCTTCTTCTTTTATCTTCCATTCAAAAAGATTTTCTTTAATTCCGACAGCAGTAAGTATTTCTTTTATCTTTTCTACTGCCCTTTGAGTGGCTTCTGTTTCCGATAATGAAGAAATATTTTCCCCCAAGCATCCAGCTATTTTAGCCAACTTTTTGGTAACTACCGGCTGATTATATTCCATTACATAAGGTAACAGTACTGCGCAGGACAGACCATGAGGTATTTTGTAATATACCCCCAAAGGGTGAGAGAGGGCATGAGCCGCTCCTAACCCTGAATTAGACAGGCAAAGCCCACTCAAAAGTGCAGCCATAGCCATATCTTTACGTGCTTCTAAATTTTTTCCTTCCTTTACTGCTTTGACTAAACTTTTACCGATTAATCCTATGGCATGTAAGGCCAGGGCATCGGTGATTTCCTGGCTTTTCTTGCCCAAATAAGATTCTATGCATTGAGTTAAAGCATCACCACCACAGATAGCTGTTATGTGAGGGGGTAGAGACAGGGTAAGTTCAGGGTCAACCAGAGCTACTTCCGGAATAAGACAGAGGTCTCTTATGCTTTTCTTTAAACCAAGTTTAGTATTAGTGATTACTGCATTTCTCGTCGCCTCTGAGCCGGTACCCGAGGTAGTGGGAATGGCGATAAAAGGAATGGGTTTGGTTTTAAATTTTCTGCCTTTTCCTTCGATTTCCTGATAATCAGCCACCGAACCTTCGTTGGTCACCATGGCCGAAATAGCCTTACCGGTATCCAGGACGCTTCCTCCCCCCAGGGCTATAACCAGATTGCAGCTTCCCTTTCGGGCTAAACTTGCTCCGGTATCCACTGTTTCTACCGTAGGGTCGGAGGGGACATTTTCATAGATTATATATTCTAAATTCTTTTCTTTAAGTAAATGGGTTAAGCGGTCCAGTGCCCCACTTTTTCTCATCGCACTTCTACCTAACACCACTAAAACTTTACTTCCTAATCTTTTTGCTTCTGCCCCAGCTTGAGATAATCCTCCCGTACCAAAGATAATTTTCCCCGGAGCATAAAATTCCCCTATTTTACTCAAAACGAACCTCCTTACAAAAATAAAATTAATTTAAATCAACTTTATAATATGATTATTTTTCCATTAAATACATACGAAGCATATTGAGAGCACGGCGGGCTGAACGTAAGCGGATCAGTTGGCGGTCTCCGAATAGCTGGTGTTTTTGGGTGAGAGTCTTTTTACCATCAGCCAAAGCCATATAGACCAATCCTACTTTTTTCTTATCCGTTGCTCCTCCCGGACCGGCAATGCCGGTAATACTGATTCCTATATCACTGTGACAGCATCTCCGCACACCTTCGGCCATTAATTTAGCCACTTGCCTGCTTACCTCTCCATATTTTCTGATTGCTTCCGGCGGTACTTTTAGCAGATCTTCTTTGACTTTAGCATTATAACTTATCACTCCGCCTTGAAAATATTCAGAACTTCCCGGTATACGGGTAATCATCTCACCCAGTATTCCACCGGTGCAGGATTCAGCTACCGCTACTTTTAATTTATTAGTCTTTAATAAATTTCCCACGATTTCTTCTATGGTCTCCTCATCGCACCCATAAATATAATTATCTAATATTTTGGTTAATTGATTAACCGAAGATTGCAATAGTTTTTCTACTTCTTTTTCAGTGGGAGCCTGGGTAGTTACTTGGACCTGAATATCTTCCGGATTAGCATAGATACCAAAGGAATAATTAGTTTGTTTGTTCATATAATCGCGAATAAGTTCATTAACCGATGCCTCTCCAAGACCGCTAATCTTTAAAATTTTTGACTTTTTAATCATAGAAGGTGGAAATTTCTCTTTTAAATAAGGGATTAGGTTTTCCTCTACCAGCCTTTTCATTTCATAGGGGACACCGGGAAAAGAACATATAATTTTGTTATCTTTTTCTAAAATCATAGCCGGGGCAGTGCCATATTGGTTAATGATAATTTTGGCTCCTTCCGGAAGGTAGACTTGCTTGAGATTGCACGGAGAAATTGTTTTATTAATTTTTTTGAAAAATTTTTTTAAATTTTCTTCAGCTTCCGGATATTTTATCAGTTTAAGATTTAAAGCTCGGGCAATGGTTTGGTAGGTAATATCATCTTCCGTAGGTCCCAGACCACCGGTGGTAATTATTAGGCCAGAACGTTGAAAAGCGAGTTTTAAAGTGGATAATAAAGATTCAGGATTATCACTAACTACTGAAATATGCTCTAAATCAATACCTAATTCAACTAATTTTTTAGCAATAAAATTGGAGTTGGTATCTGAGATTTGTCCTCTTAATATTTCACTACCTATGCTTATAATTTCTGCCTTCATTAAAAAATTCTCTTTCTTCAATCTATTTGTTTTTATTTTATAATATTATAGTATATATTTAAAATAAATTACATATATTTAAAAATTAGTTGAATAATTAACTTCTGTGTATTATAATTACCAGTGATTTCAAATTAAAATAAAATAAATAAGATGTTAGAATAAACATAAAGATGGAAGAGGGCAAAAGACTATGGGAATAATAATGGACGTACTTAATAGAGTGATGGATTCGAACATTTATATAGGGGCAGGAATTATTTTTTTATCGAGAGTTTTGGATGTAGCTATGGGAACTTATAGAGTTCAGATGATAGTAAGAAGAAAAAAACTTGTTGCCGGTGTGCTTGGTTTTTTTGAAGTTATGATTTTTATCCTGATAGTAAGCAAGGTGATACAGGATGTCGGGAATTGGCTTAATGTCATTGCCTATTGCGGGGGTTTTGCCATTGGAAATATAGTTGGAATATATATATCTGAAAGAATCTCTAAAGAGATAATTTCTGTTGGTATTATTTCTAGAAGTAAATGGCAGGAGATTGAAAATAGACTTCGGGATGAGGGATTCGGAGTTACCCGAAATATAGGATATGGTAAAGATGGAGAAGTTCAGATGCTCAGGGTAATATGTGAAAGAAATTATTTTCCCAAGGTAAGGGATTTTTCTTTAGAATATGACCGAAAAGCTTTTATCACTTCCTACCTTATTACCGGTAAATATGGCGGTCGTATAAATGGGATAAAGAGCAAGCTTTAATAATTGTTCCAAAGGGCTTTTAAATGTCTGGGTTTATCGATGTCCAGAGCAATTTCTGGAGAAGAGAGGATAGCTTTTCCTTTATAACCCCCCAATAATTCAGGGACTTTCTTTTCCAGGTCTTGGATAGATAGATATTTTCTTAAGTATTTCGCGGTTATTCGAGCCCCCAAGAGTCGGGCTATTTTTAAAGGATGTTTCCTGAAATAGATAAAATCATTGATTATATCTGCAAAATCAGTGATAATCCGAGGGTTTGTTAAAATAATATTTCCCCCGGTAAAAGCACCTTCAACAAGATTAGCATAAACCCTT
>JAHIPR010000053.1 GCA_018903015.1 bacterium | reverse complement strand
GGAAAATAATTTTATTTTAAAAAAAAAGAAGGATTTTTAGAAGATAGTATAGAATAAAGTAATTAAGAATTAATTAATAGTAAAAAAATATATCATGATTGCAGATTTTAAGATAAGGTGGCTGGCAAGAATTTAAATTTATAGTAAAAGTCCAAAGAGCCAAAGAGTACATAAATCTGATTAAAAAATCATAGGAGAAGATATTATGAATATTATTGAGGTAAAAGAACTTAGCAAAGTCTATAGTGGGAGAAAAGCAGTAGATAGTATAAGCTTTGAAATTAAAAAAGGTGAAGCCTTTGGACTTTTAGGTCCAAATGGTGCAGGTAAGACTACTACCATATCTATGCTTTCTTGCTTGATTCCTCCTACTTCGGGTGATGCTCATATCGAGGGAAAATCCATAATCAAAGAACCTATTGAGGTGAAGAAAAGAATTGGGGTGGTCCCTCAGGATATTGCCCTTTATCCCACCCTATCAGCCAAGGAAAATCTCTTTTTCTGGGGAGAAATGTATGGATTGAGCGGGAGGAGACTGAAGGAAAAAGTAGATGAGGTCCTGCAGGTAGTGGGGCTGACCGAGAGAAGTAAAGATAGAATTAATAAATATTCTGGTGGGATGAAGAGAAGGATAAATATTGCTGTAGGACTTCTTCCTTCCCCGAAACTTCTCATTCTGGATGAACCGACCATAGGGGTTGACCCTCAATCCAAAACTAATATTTTAGAATCATTAAGAAAATTAAATAAAGACGGTCTTACTATTCTCTATACCAGTCATTATATGGAAGAAGTAGAATTTTTATGTAATAGGGTGGCGATTATGGACCTGGGGAAGATTATTGCCCAGGGCACACAAAATGAATTGAGACTTTTAGTGGGGGAGATGGATTCTTTGAAGATTACTACTATTGATGAGATGCCGAAGAGTCTGGGAGAAATTATTAAAAAGGTCTCGGAGATAAATGAAGTGAAAATTGCGGATAGAACCGTTGAAATATTGACTTTACAGGGAAGAAAAGTTCTACCTAAAATAATGGAATTATTAGGCAATAATAGTATCAGGATTAAATCAGTAGAAGTGGAAGAGCCAAACCTGGAAAGTCTCTTCTTACATCTGACTGGAAAGGAATTGAGGGATTAATATGAGAAAGATTTTTCTCATCGGAATTAAAGATGTAAAGATAAGAGCCAGAGATCTATCTTCTTTTATTATGTTATTAGTTATGCCTTTGTTCTTGATCCTGGTGCTGGGTATGGTCTTTCAGCCTTTATGGACCAGTACACCCTTTACCATAGATATTGCTGTTCTTAATGAAGATAATGGAGAATTTTCCAAGATTTTGTTAGATGAAGTATTTGGGTCTGAGCAACTAAAGGATATGATAAAAATAAAGTTTATGGAGAGTGAGGAAGAGATAATAAGGGAGGTAAAAGAAGGAAAAATTGTGGCCGGTGTTATTATCGGAGAGGAATTTTCTCAGGCTATAATAAGAGGAGAAAATACCCGAATAAAGATATTAGCAGATCCGGAACAGACTATCAAAGCTGGAGTAATAAAAAATATTGTAGAGGCTTTTAGTCTGGAAGTTTTAAAAAGAAGGATTATCCTGGGAACTTCTATGGGAATTTTAGTTGCCAAGAATCTGATAAAACCTGCTGAAATTCAACAATTGATACCAGTCTGGCTTTCGGAGATAGAACATAAGGATGAGCTTATTCGGATGGATAAGAAGACCGAGAAGAGGATGGACAAAAACCCTCTGGCTATGGAATATTATGCTGTGGGGATGGCGGTTATGTATCTCTTGTTTGCTACCAATGCTGGGGCTGAAACAATTTTCCAGGAAAGAAGGAATAAAACTCTGGAGAGAATTAAGGTTGCACCGGTAAGTGAAAAAGAAATTCTTGGTGGAAAACTCTTTGGTATTTTTCTGATTGCCCTTTTGCAGTTTGTGATGATTGTATTTTTTACCAGAATATTTTATCGAGTCAATTGGGGAAATTCTCTTTTGGGAATTATTATTATGGTTCTTTCTTCTGTATTAGCCTTCTCAGGTCTTTCCACACTTTTAGCTTCTCTTACCAAAAGCGAAGAACAAATTGGAAATATAGGACCAGCATTAGCGATGATATTCGGTTTTATGGGAGGGGGAATGTGGCCTGCCTTTGCTTTTCCTGATTGGTTGAATATGGTGAGTAAATTTACCCCTAATCGATGGGCTATTGACGGATTCCTTAAGCTTATGTATCAGGAAGGAGGAGTCGTTTTAATCCTTCCAGAAGTTTTGGTTCTTCTGGGTATGGCTGCAGGCTTCTTCTCTTTAGGTGTTTTCAGGTTGAGGATGAAAGGAGTAAAAGTTGATTAAAAAAGCATTGGCAATAGCCTTTAATTCTTTAAAAGTAACTTTTCGCGATAAAGGCAATCTAATCTGGCTTATTATTATGCCCATTGTCTGGACCACTCTTATCGGGACAATGAGTACGCCTGGGAAAGAAGATGAAAAAATCCCAGTAGGCTTTTTAAATAGTGATAGAGGAATCTATGGAGAGGTATTTGCGGAGATATTGAGAAAAGAAGAGAGCATTAAGATTGTAGCAGTGGCAGAGGATGATGAGGATAAAATGAGAAATTTAGTAAAAGATACCAAGTTTTCTGTGGGTTTAATAGTACCGGATAATTTTTCAGAAAAACTCAAAGCAGGAGAGTTGGTGGTAATTGAGATTTTAAAATCAGAGAGGAACTCTTCCTATTTCCTGGAAGAGTTTATTGAAAAAACTGCTGAGAGAATTTCCATTGATGCTCTGGCGGCGAATTTTACTGTAGAAAAAATTGGTGAAAGAAGAATGGTTTTAGAAGAGGAAGTTTTAGAAAACGAGAAAGAGAGGATATGGGAGGAGGCTTTTGTGAAAGCTGATGCCTTTTTTGAACCAGCACCTGCGGTGGGAGTAAAATATGTGGTTCTATCTGTGGAAAAGAGGGATGAAAATATACCTATAGGAATGGAGGCATCTTCTCCAGGATTTGCGGTAATGTTTGTGATGATGGGGGTATGTTTTGCTGGAGTGGCAATGGTGCAGGAAAGACACCATAAGACACTGGCTCGACTTTTAACTACCCCTACAGAGAAGTTTTTCATAATTTCCGGTAAGATGCTGGGATTTTTCTTATTAGGCTTTATTCAATTTTTAATTCTTATTCTTTTTGGTCAATTGGTTTTGAAAGTAAATTGGGGAAATTTACCATTGGGAGTTTTACTGCTGGTGATAAGTTATGTCCTTTCGGTAACCGGGTTGGGAACACTTCTCTCTGTTGTTGTGCGAACTTCTGCTCAAGCCGGGGCATTTGCGGTGCTTATTTCGATGGTGACCAGTATGTTAGGAGGGGCCTGGTGGCCTATTGAAATTGTCCCTAAATTTATGCAAAATATTGCTCGATTTACTCCTCAATACTGGGCTATCAATGGATTTAATAAGATCATTACCCGGGGATTTGGAATAACTGAAATTCTTCCTAATTTCTATGTGCTCCTGGCAATTTCTGCTATATCATTATTATTAGCTATCCGCTTCTTTAGATTTGAGTAAATTATATTAACAGCAACAGCAGTACCAAAATTATACCTGAAGAAAAAACTTCTAAAATTAATCCTATTACTCTCAGTTTTTTTAATCGAAAAAAGAGGATTTTCAAGGATTTTGTCGAATGTAGTAGTATGGTATAGATTGATTCTTAAAAGTAAAAATCGAGCTTAAAGTTTAGGTAGTGCTGCTGAGCTTTTAGCCTATGGTACAGCTGTCAAGCTCAGTAAACCAAAGAAAAAGGTTTAAATATTAAAAAGTGGTTAATTAGATTGATAACTGACCAAAAGATTGGTAGAATATCAAATAAAAGAACAGAGGGAGTGATTAAGGTAAGTATATTTTTTGTGGAGACCCATACCCATCTTGATTTAATAAAAAGAAGTACTGAAGAAGTAGTTAAAAAGGCTACAGAAAAAGGAGTAACCAAGATGGTTACTATAGGGATTGATTTAGAATCCAGTAAAATTGCCCTAGAATTTGCTTCTCGTTTTGAAGGAGTTTATGCCGCTATTGGTTTTCATCCTCATGAAGCAAAACTTTTAGATGCAGAGAATTTGAAAGAATTAGAGAAATTAGCTAAAAAGGATAAGATGGTGGCTGTTGGCGAGACAGGTTTGGATTATTATTGGAAACATAGCACCTTACCTTGCCAGATGGAGGCTTTTAAGAAACAGATAAATTTGGCTCGGAAATTAAATTTACCTCTTATTATCCATGACCGTGAGGCTCATCAGGACACCTTGAAGGTTCTGGCTGAGGAGGCTAAAGGATTAAAAATACTC
The DNA here is from genome assembly GCA_018903015.1 of bacterium. The sequence goes on along the minus strand of JAHIPR010000053.1, from coordinate 899 downwards.
CTACACTGTTTTTCCGGAGATTTAGATATGGCCAAAGTATGTATAGGACGAGGTTATTATCTGGGGATAGGCGGAGTAGTAACTTTTAATAATGCCATAAAACTTAGAGCTATAGTGAAAGAAGTTTCTTTAGAAAATCTGGTTTTGGAAACTGATTCACCCTATTTAGCTCCCTATCCTTTTCGGGGAAAACCCAATGAACCAAAGTATATTCCTTTGATTGCCGAAAAGATTGCGGAAATAAAAGGAATTAGTTTGGAAAAAGTAGCCAAAATTACTTCTGAGACTGCTCAGGAATTTTTTGGAATTTGAAGGAGAAAAATATTGACGAAAAGATTATATTATCAGGATTCTTATTTAAAAGAATTTAAAGCTAAAGTTTTAAAGAAGATAAAAATAGATAATCAGCCGGCAGTTGTTCTGGATGAAACCGCTTTTTATCCTACCTCTGGAGGTCAACCCTACGATAAAGGAGTTATCCAGGATGTTCCAGTGGTTGAAGTTGTAGAAGAAGGCGATGAGATAATTCATATTTTAAAAGAAGAGCTAAAAGAAAAAATAAATTCCGAAGTAGTCGGAAAGATAGATTGGAAGAGAAGGTTTGACCATATGCAGCAACACTTGGGGCAGCATATCTTATCCGGGGCTTTGATGAAGTTATGGAGTGTTGAAACCGTATCTTTTCATTTAGGAGAAGAAGTTTGTACTTTGGATATTGCAAAAGAAAAGCTATCCGAAGAGGAAGCCAAAGAAGCAGAGGAATGTGCTAATGAAATTATCTTTGATAATAGACCGGTAAAGTGCTATTTTGTGGAGGGAGAAGAGGAGTTAAAGAGATTAAATTTGAGGAAAGTACCTGAAAAAACAGGAAAGATAAGGATAATTGAAGTGGAAGATTT
>JAHIPR010000052.1 GCA_018903015.1 bacterium | reverse complement strand
TTTGCACCCCTGTCAAGTTTTAGGTGATCTGTTAACGATTAAAGAAAAGAAGGGTAGATTGTCTAATCTTAAATTAGCTTATATTGGCGATGGAAATAATGTAGCGCATTCCTTATTATTTGGAGCGGTTAAGGTAGGGATGGACATTGTTTTAGCCGTTCCTCCTGGTTACGAGCCGAAGGAAGAGATTGTAAATCTTGCCAAAGAGGATGCTAAAAAAATAGGTAGCACAATAGAAATTATCCAAGATCCAAAAGAAGCTGTAGTTGGAGCTGATGTCATATATACCGATGTTTGGACCAGCATGGGATTTGAAAAAGAGAGTGAAATTAGAAAAGATGTGTTTAAGCCTTATCAAATAAATCAAGATTTAGTAAGTAAAGCAAAAGATGATGTAATAATATTACATTGCCTACCTGCTCATCGTGGGGAAGAGATAACTGATGAAGTTATAGATGGTCCTCATTCTGTAGTAATTGATCAGGCAGAAAATAGGTTACATGCTCAAAAAGGTATCTTAGCTTTACTATTATAAATATAATCAGATTAGTCGTTAGTGAATAGTATAATTAGTAATAGTATATCGTATTTCGTATATCGCATATCGTATAAAATACAGTAATGAGCAATAAGTTTAAATTTCTGAAATTATAAAAACAGGTACTCACTACACGTTACTTACCACATGTTACACATTACATCACCTGCTGGTTAGTTAGTTAACTGGTTAGCGTAGAGGCACGGCGTGCCGTGTCTTTTTGTGCTTTGGGCACAATATATCGCATTTCTACTCCTGAATTCTGGTTTTCTTCACGCGATACGATATACGATATACGAAAATGTTTTGAATTATGGTTTTGCGTTTTTAGCTTTAAGCTTTTCGCTGTAAGATGATAACCGACAACTGAAAACTGCCAACTTGTATTTAACTAACGACTAACGACTAATTTTATTTGATTAAAGAACAAAATAACTTTATAATTATGACAAGAAAAACTTTTCACTAACGACTAATTTATTGGCTTTTAATTTTTTTAATAAGTAAAAAGGGGAGAATCAAGTGCCAATCTCTTTCAGCATTTTAGATCTTATAGACATATTAGTTATTGCTTTTATTTCCTATCACGTAATTCTCTTAATCAAAGATACCCCGGCAGTACAATTAATCAAAGGATTAGTTATTCTTTTTATTGTTTCTTTTATTACTGATCAGCTTGGCCTTAGAACTATTAATTGGCTTCTAAAAGGAGCCATGGCTATGATGGTTGTAGCCCTGCCTATAATATTTCAACCAGAAATAAGAAGAGGATTATTAAAGATGGGGAAAAGAGGATTTTTTATAAACACCTCCTTTCTGCATAAGGAAGTCGATAAAAAAATTGAACAATTGATAAATGGATTGGTTATGGTAATGCCGATGCTTTCCAGTAAACATAAAGGAGCTTTGGTGGTTTTAGAGAGAGAGGTCGGTTTAAAAGATATTTTAGAGACCGGTATTATTTTAAATAGTGAATTTTCTCCTGAATTAATATATTCTATATTTATGCCCGACTCTCCTTTACACGATGGAGCTGTAATTCTTAGAGGGAATAAGATTGCAGGGGCGAATTGCATTTTACCGCTAAGCGAGAGAATGGATATTAGTAAATCTTTAGGTACCCGACATAGAGCAGCTTTAGGGTTAAGTGAACAGACAGATGCTTTGATAATTATAGTATCAGAAGAGACAGGAAATATATCCATTGCTTTAGATGGAAAGATTACCCGACCTATGGAACCCCAGGGATTAAAAAAGATGTTAACGCATTTATACCAACCTAAGATAATCTCTGAATTTGGTTTCTGGCCGACAGAGGATAATAAAAAATGAAAGAATTAAAAAATTGGTTTTTAAAAAATATAGATATCAAATTACTCTCTTTATTTTTAGCGATTATTCTATGGTTGTATATAGCAAGTGGAGAGAACCCCATAGTAGAGAATTTTATCGATATATCTCTTATCCAAAATAATCTCAGTGAAGACTTAGTGATAAAAGAGTTTCCCACAAATGTAAGCATGGGAATTAAAGGCCCCAAAAATATAATAAATAACATTTCTTCTCATCAGATTAGCGGGACAGTAAATTTTTCTGAAATTAACAAAGAAGGTCTATATAAATTAAAGGTAGAAGTTGTTGCTCCTAAAGGAACACAGATCACCAGAATTATTCCTCCAGAAATAAAAGTTGAAGTTGAAAAAGTTTTAACTAAAGAGATTGAAGTTGAATATAGCTTAATAGGGGTTCCTGAAAAAGGATATTCTTTAACTGACGAACCCCAATTTAATCCTTCTCAGGTTAAGATAATTGGTGCTCAGAGTGTATTAGAAAATATAAAACAGATAATTTGTGCTATTGATATTTCCGGAATAAAGGAAGATCTGAGCAGAAAACTAACAGTAAAAGCAGTTGATGTAAACGGAAATGAAATTAAAGAAGTAAAGATTGAACCGGATATAATAGAAGTATCAATTTCTTTGACTCGTGGGTATCCCGAAAAGCAATTAACAGTAAAACCAAAAATAATCGGGAAACCAGCTCCGGGTTATTATATTTCTGAAATATTATCTAATCCCGATGAGATAAAGATTTTTGGTAATTATCCTAAAATAAGTAATATTGAATTTTTAGAGACTATTCCCATCGATGTAAGTGGAATTACAAAGACTCTTTCAGTGAAAGTCCCACCTGCCTTAGAAGAAGGATTAAATATAGTGGAGGGTGAGGTTGAACTAATAGAGGTAACCATACAAGTTAAGGAAGCCATAATCCAGAAAATCCTAAAAAATATTTCAGTTGTACCTCAGAATTTCTCTCCCTTTGTGCCTTATGAAATAAAACCAAAGGTAGTTGATATAACTGTTGAAGGAAAAAATATGTTAATCGATAAATTGGGAAAAGATATAAAAAGCTTTGTAGAATTTACCGATGACTTTAAGGTAGAGCAGAAGGTAAAAGTTCAAGTAGATCTTCCCGAAGGAATTTCTTTAATTAAAGTTGAGCCAGAAGAAGTAACGGTGTTGATTAGTAAATAAGTATATAGGTAAAAACTATTCACCATTCACTAAAGACTAATAAAGGGGCAGTTTATGAAAAAATTATTTGGAACTGATGGGATAAGAGGGATTGCTAATAAAGAGCCTATAACTGCTGAGACGGTCTTTCATATAGGAAGAACCGGGGCATATTTATTTAAAGACGAAGCTAATCCTGGGATATTAATTGGTAAAGATACTAGAATTTCGGGGGATATGTTAGAAGCTGCTTTAATAGCAGGAATATGTTCAGTAGGTGTAGATGTCCTAAGAGTGGGAATAGTACCCACCCCCGTAGTGGCTTATCTAACCAGAGCTTACCATGCTAATTGCGGTATAATTATTTCTGCCTCACATAATCCCTTCGATCACAATGGCATTAAATATATTAGAGGGGATGGTTTTAAGCTTTCTGATTCAGAAGAAGAAGAGATAGAGAGAATATATTTTGAAAATCATTCAAGGGATGAATGGTCTACCAAGAAAAATATTGGCAGGGTAAAAGAATTAGCTGGAGCAATAGAAAGATATATTGATTACATAAAAAATACCCTTCCCCCAAAATTACACTTAAGAGATATAAAATCGTTTTAGATTGTGCCAATGGTGCTTCTTTTATAATTGCCCCCCGTGTTTTTGCAGAATTAGGAGCCGAGATAATTACTATAAACGATAAACCCAACGGTACTAATATAAATTTTAATTGTGGTTCAGTACATCCTGCTTCTTTGAGAAAAGAAGTTTTAAGACAAAAAGCAGATTTAGGTTTTTCTTATGATGGGGATGCGGATAGGGTTATTGCTATAGATGAAAAGGGAAACATTGTAGATGGAGATCAAATAATGGCAATTTGTGCTTTAAATCTTATCAAGAAAACCCAGTTGCCTAATAAAACATTAGTAACTACCTTAATGAGTAATATTGGCCTTGATAGGGCTGTAGAAAAAGCAGGAGGAAAAGTGATAAGAACTAATATCGGTGACCGTTATGTGTTGGAAATGATGAAGAAAGTTAAGACAGTATTGGGAGGGGAACAGTCAGGTCATATTATTTTTTCGCAATATAGTACTACCGGGGATGGATTGTTGACTTCTCTACAACTTATGAAGGTTCTTTGGGAAGAAGAAAAATCCCTATCTAATTTGGCTTCAGTAATGGAGAAATATCCTCAGATTATTTTGAATTGTGAGGTTAAAGATAAAGAACGATTCTTAAAAAATGTTTGCATAAAAAAATTTATTAAAGAAATAGAAAATGAACTTGATGGAAAAGGTAGAATTTTTGTCCGAGCTTCTGGTACTGAACCATTAATTAGGATATTGTTAGAAGGAGAAGATAAAAATAAATTAGAGAAAATATCTCAGAATTTAAGAGAGGTGATTAAAAAGGAAGATATTTAAAAAGTATATCGTATATAGTGAATAGTATATAGTAATAAAACGAAAAACGAAGAGCGCAAAACTATATTAGTATCTCGTATCTCGTACAAACTAACATATAGCGTTAGCGTAGAGCGCATAGTTAGAAAAGAGGGAATCAGATTAGAATTAACCGGGTAAGTTGCAGATTATTAAATTAAATTTAATTAGTAAATTGGTCAATAGGTCAATTAGTAAATTATAAACACTTGTATCTTGCTAATCCAAAACTATACGCTAAACGCTACCCGCTATACGCTATACTATATACTAACGACTAAATAAATCGGCGGACCAGCAGACTGGTGGACTGGTAGATTAAGGGGAGGTGATATAAATTTAATAAATTACAATTGAATACAAGCGCCAGAGCTTACTCAATATAAAGGACTAAGTGTTTTGATAGGGTAAGTTGACGAGGAAGGAGTTTATCGAAAATTCGGCGGATGCTCCTGGGTTGGCCAGATCTTTCGAAAACCTACAAAACTTGTGAGTAATTGCAAGCACAAAAAGGTTTTTATGGCAAAATAAATCCATTCTTAAGTATTCTTACGAAGGTTTTTCTATTCTAGCACAGACAGTTTTTTTAAAAGATAACGCAAAGCTAAAAGTGCAAAGTGTAAAATAAAACTCAAAATTATAAAAAAAGTTTTAAATTTTTAATTATAATTTTTAGTTTTTCGCTTTAAACCCTAAGTTTTAGCTAGGTTATAATACAATTGCTTAAAAAAGTTTTTAGATATTAAGGTATTTATTGTAGAAGTAGAAACAGTGGAGAACCCTATTATCTTTCTAAATGGATTGGTAATAGGGTATTTATTTTTAAAAAGCAAATATTTAATTTAAGAAAGGATTAAAAAATGTGTGGAATAATTGGATATATCGGTTCAAAAGAAGCAGTACCCATTTTATTAGATGGATTAAAGAAATTAGAATATCGGGGATATGATTCTGCAGGTATTGCTGCATTGAAAGATAATAAAATTAAAATAGTAAAATGTAAAGGAAAGGTAGCCAAATTAGAAAATTTATTAGAAAAAGATGCCCCAAAAGGTAATATAGGATTAGGACATACCAGATGGGCTACCCACGGGAGACCTAACAATATAAATGCGCATCCTCACAATGGATGTA
>JAHIPR010000051.1 GCA_018903015.1 bacterium | reverse complement strand
TTTAGAAAGAGCAAAGATAGGAAAGGTTACTCAAGGGATACTTTATGAAGATCTATGTTTTGATGCCCAGCAAGCAGTTGAAAAATCTTTGAAGGCAATATTAATTAAACTCAACCAATCTTTTCCTAATACCCATTCTATTGGAATTTTACTTAAACTTATTGAAGAAACTGGTGTAGAAATACCCAAGAATATTAATCAAGCTAAACTGCTTACTACTTATGCAGTAGACGCCCGCAATCCTGGTGATTATGAACCGGTAAGCAAAGAAGAATATAAAGAAGCCTTAAAAATTGCAGAAGATGTTTTCAAATGGTTAGATAATATTATAAAGTTCGAAGAATAAATAAAGAGAACAACGAAAAACCTCAACACGGCACGCCGTGTTCCTACTAAATGCCAATAAAAGAATTATCCTCTGTTAAACTTAATAAAATATTAATAATTTCAAAAAAAAAAGAAAAGGGGACGGTTACTATTTTTCATTTTAAAGAGGCTTTTAGTATATTTTTCAGTCTATTTAAAATGAATAGAAGTTAACTTTTGATTTTAGCTTAACAAAAAACCAGACTTAGTTTTGATTGCTATGGAATTTTTTCCACCGCGATTACATTCTAAGCCTGGCTTTATTTTTTACCATAACTTTAATTCGGGAATATATTATTCTACATCAGAATATGAAAGGTCCTCTTCAACAATTTTATCGCAATACCGCTCTTGGCAGCGAGTCATTTATCTAATCAATCACTTCACTTTACTTTCTTTGGCTGAGATTGGCCAGCTTTTTGAGATGGATTACTTGTAATAAAAAACCTAAAATTTCTAAAAAAAAGAGGATTTTTATTTATTTTGTAGAATTAATATAAAAAGAATATAGATTAAATATTAGAAATCTATTAAAATAAATTAAAAGAAGGTATAATAAATACATAATATATTTGAGGGGAATAATTAAATGAAAACTTTTCATAAGACAATTATTGGCGATTCAAGACAGATGAAAGAAGTACCTAATGAATCCGTGCATCTTATTATTACTTCTCCGCCTTATTGGCAATTAAAAGATTATGGCAATGATAGGCAAATTGGATTTAATGACAATTATGAAGAGTATATTAATAATCTTAATTTGGTCTGGAATGAATGTTACAGAATTTTATATAATGGTTGCCGGCTTTGTGTTAATATTGGCGATCAGTTTGCACGTTCAGTCTATTATGGTAGATATAAGGTCATTCCGATAAGGACAGAGATAATTAAATTTTGTGAAAGTATGAGCTTTGACTATATGGGAGCGATTATCTGGCAAAAAGTTACTACTTGCAATACTACTGGTGGAGCAACAGTAATGGGATCTTTTCCCTATCCTAGAAATGGAATTCTTAAAATTGATTATGAATTTATTTTGATTTTTAAAAAATATGGGAAGGCTCCGAAGGTAAGTAAAGAGATGAAAGAAAAATCAAAATTATCACAAGAAGAGTGGAATGAATATTTTACCGGACATTGGAACTTCCCTGGCGAAAAACAAGATAAACATTTAGCGATGTTTCCTGAAGAATTGCCAAAACGACTTATTAAGATGTTTAGCTTTGTGGGTGATACAATTCTTGATCCCTTTTTAGGTAGTGGAACAACTTCTTTAGCAGCAAAAAATCTTCATAGAAATTCTATTGGATATGAAATAAATGAATATTTTTTACCCATCATAAAAGAAAAGCTTGGATTAAGACAAAGAACTATTTTTCAAGATGAGATATTTGAAATAATCAAACAGGAAAATATAAATACTGACTTTAAGGAAGAGATAAAAAAGTTGCCTTATATTTTCCAGGATCCGATAAAATTTGATAAGAAAATCGACCCCCGAAAATTAAGGTTTGGTTCAAAAGTAGATAATTCTTATTCTAAGAGAGAGACATATTATACTGTGAAAGAAGTAGTTTCCCCAAAAATCTTAATTTTAAATAATGGATTAAAAATTAGATTGTTAGGAGTAGAAGAAAAACCAGAAAAAAATGGTGGAGCTATACAATTCTTAAAAGAAAAGGCTCTAGGGCAAAAAGTGTTTCTAAAGTTTGATACCATAAAATATGACGAAGAAAATAATTTGTTTTGCTATCTCTATTTAAGTAATAAAACTTTTTTAAACGCCCATTTAATTAAAAATGATTTAGTGGATGTAGATACGGAGTTTGATTATAAATATAAATCGAAATTTTTACAAAAGAGGATGGTAAAATAATGCCAAAAGAGTGGATATTAAATCAAGCAAATATGAGGTGGGGCTTAACCAAGAAAACCAGAGTAGGCCCAGTTTCAGAATTAATAAGAAAATGCTCTCCCAAATCTATAAAGGAATGGGAGAGTTATTATTTTAAAAATGTCTATTCAAAGCAACATTTAGAAGAACTCGGTAGAAGGTTATATATAAAAATAACAGAAGTCTGTCAGGCTGAAATAGAAAACATAGAAGAAGGGGATTGTATTAACTTTATTACTAACCTGGTAATTAATCGGACATACGATGGTTATCAATCTGAAATTCAAACTATCTACGGGCAATTGCAAGCGGTATTGGGGATTAAGGTAGAACCAGCACCAGATGAATGGGATAGAGGTTATAATGTGGATTTTTTTATCAAAGTACAGGATCGATATATTGGTTTACAGATTAAACCAGCAGGTTATGCTTACATTCCTCAAATTATTAATGAATTAGAATTTCAAAAAAGGACACATAAAAAATTTACTGATAAATTTGGAGGGAAAGTATTTTATATCATTTCAGTGAAGGAAGGAAAAAAGAAAATTATATATAACCTTGAAGTAATTGAAGAAATTAAGAATGAAATTGAAAGATTAAATAAATAATAATACTACTAATCTCCAAAGATATAAGAGCTTGGCATTGTAGTAATTATAAAATAGGGACAGACACCTATTTTCTCTCTGTATCATCTTAAAAGAAGATTTCAGTCTATTTTAAATGAATAGAAGTAAAACTTAGATTTTAACTTAACAATAAAGCCGGGCTTAGTTTTGATTACTACGGAATTTTTCTTATACAATTATATTCTAAGTCTGGCTTTACTTTTGAGGAAGACCTGACCCCTCCCATATTTATAAAAACAATTTTCTACGATAATATTTCTCTTGACAAATGTTAGCAAATATGATAACTTTTATATTGAAGGAGTTCTATGGCACTGCCCAAAAAAGAAGATTATATTTTCTATCAGGGAGAGAAGTTCCAG